>DASRJB010000642.1:0-4152 GCA_035649715.1 Pirellulaceae bacterium | reverse complement strand
CCCGCGACTGCCATTTTGGCGCGCTGCAGGCACTATCGCTCCTTGAAGAGTGGTAGATGGCTTTCCCAAGATCGCGCAGGTTTCGCCGCGTGCGAGACCTGTTCAGAAGCCCGAGCAACAGTTAATACGGCTTCAAACTCTAATGTGATTCGATCGCATAGCAATTGACGCTAAAGGATTTTCAGGCAATGGGTTACGACTCGGCAATGCCCTCAGAGGCTGCGATCGGCCCAATCGCGAATCCACCCGAAAGAGGACTGTTCAGGGTCTCGCTGCTGAACAGGGGCGAAGATGAACTTTTCGTCGCCCGCCGCAACCTGATGTTTGGCGAGTTTTGACCGGCACCGTTAGCGTTAGCCGCATGAGCGATCAGGCCGACCGCATTTACGAGCGACTGCTGGTGCTGCGGGCTCAGGCGGGCGATGCGGAGGCGCTGACCGAGCTGGTCGAGCGGTTCTCGCCGCGACTGCGGTACTTCCTGCGGAAGTTGCTGGGCGAGGCACGCCACAGAGGGCGTTCCCTACAGGGCGACGGAGCCGAAGACGCCTTGCAGGACGTCTGGCTCGACGTCGTCCGGCAACTCGCGCGGCTGAAGGACCCGCAGGCACTGGTGGCCTGGCTGTATCGCATCGCGCGGGACCGGGCCTACGGCCGGCTGCGGAAGTCGCGACGGGCCGAGCCGCTGGACGAGACCAGCGTGGCCGATTCCGCGGCGGACGAAGGCGAGTTTTCGCCCGAGGACGCCGCGCGGATTCACGCCGCGCTCGACCAGTTGCCGGCGGAACAGCGCGAGGTCCTCGTGCTGCGGTTTTTGGAAGAGATGACCTACGAGCAGATTGCGAGCGTCGTCGGCTGCCAGCTCGGCACCGTCCGCTCGCGGATCCACTACGGCAAACAGGCGCTGCGGCGCATTTTGGAGACGAACCCATGAGCGAAAAAGAACTCGGCCAGGCCCTCTTGCAACTCGACTCGCAGAAGCTGGCCGGCGTAACCGACGCCCGCGAGCAGACCTGGAAAATCCTGGAGCGCGACCGCCGCCGCGTGTGGTGGCTGACGGCGCTGACCATCACGCTGTGGGCCAGCGCCGTCGCGATGGTCTTCGCGATGCTCATTGCCTTTGGCCTCTTGATGCCGCTACAGGCCAAACTCCGCGACGATGCGCAACTGGCCCGCATCGGCCTGACGCCCGCCGACCGCGAGGTGGCCCAGCACAAAGCCGCGATCATCTTCCAGATGATCACCGTCGGCGTGACCTTCTCGGTCGGCCTGCTGAGCCTGGCCGCGCTGGCCACGGTGTTCCTGGTCACCGCCAGCCGCAAGGCCACCCTGCGGCAGATCAACGCCAGCCTGCTGGAGATTTCTCAGCAGGTAAAGGAGCTGAAGCAGTTGAGCGCGGAACAGAAGCGCGGCGGTTAGACGGCCAAGGCCGCGACCGAGTCGTCGCGGAGCCCATGGGCGGCGAGGATTTCCTCCTCGAGCGTCTGCTCGGTCTCGCGGCTGGCCAGGTAAGCCTGGGTCAGCAGCCGGCGGCCGGTCGCGGTGTGCACGGGCAGCGAGCGGATGGGCCGCTCTGATGGTGCGCTGTAGAGGGTGACCTGCGTCGGGCGGACCTCGCGGACGTTCACCGCACCGGCATCCAGCCGATAGTGAACCAACAGCTCAATTTCGCGGGCTTTGGCCTCGTCCTCCCAAACAATGCGATAAGCGTGCATCTCTTCTCTCCGTGGCCGCGGACCCGCGGCCGGTAAGGCGTACTTTTTTCCAAAAGTGGAAGCTACTCAGTGTAAGTAAAGCGTCGGTCGCCGCGAAGTGCTACTCAATTAATTGCCCAAGAAATGCTGCAATTCATGAAGATTCCGCGGCGCGCACCGCCGACCTGGTCCAATGCGACTCCGAGCCACGCAATCAACTAATAACGGCGTCTGGATTCACCTTAACAACTCACGCGTGATGCCGCCTTTGCGGATGGTGCGGACCAAACGGCCTGCGGGCTACGGGGAGACAATCGCCCGCTCGGCGGCCGCATAACCTGATACGCTTTCGGGCATGGACCTGCATCTGCAAGAGCGCGTCATCCTGGTCAGCGGTGGGGCGAAAGGAATCGGAGCGGGCATTTGCCGCGTGTTGGCGGCCGAAGGAGCGATTCCAGTCGTCATCGGCCGCAACGCCGCCGACAATCACAAGCTCGTGACGGAGATTGCCAGCGCAGGCGGCCAGGCCTGGTCGATCGAGGCTGAGTTGACGCGCACCGAAGAGTGCGAGCGGGCCGTGGCCGCGGCCGTGCGGCAATTCGGCCGCATCGACGGGCTGGTGAACAACGCGGGAATCAACGACGGCGTGAACCTGGAACACGGCGACACGGTCCGGTTCCTGGCGTCGCTGCGGAAGAACCTGATTCACTACTACGAGCTGGCTCACTTCGCCCTGAGCGAGCTGAAACGGAGCCGCGGGGCGATCGTGAACATCGGCTCGAAGGTGGCCGAGACGGGGCAGGGCGGGACGAGCGCCTATGCCGCTGCCAACGGCGGCCGTAGCGCGCTAACGCGGGAGTGGGCGGTCGAGCTGGCGAAGTATGGAATCCGGGTGAACGCGGTGATCGTCGCGGAGTGCTGGACGCCGATGTACGAGACGTGGCTGTCGTCGCAGTCAGATCCCGCGGCGGCCCGCCGGCAGATCGAGGCGCGAATTCCACTCGGCCGCCGGATGACGACGGCGGCGGAGATCGCCAATACCGTGGCGTTTCTCCTGTCTGACTGTGCGAGCCACACCACGGGCCAGCTGATTCACGTAGACGGCGGCTACGTCCACCTCGACCGGGCGCTATGACGACGATTCGACCCGAGCTGCTTCGCGACTGGCCCGCCGTCCACGCGGTCCACGCCGCTGCGTTTCCGACCGACGCCGAGGCCCGGCTCGTCGATTGCTTGAGGGCCAATGGCCGGGCGGAGATCTCGCTGGTCGCGGAACTGAATGGGAAAATCGTCGGCCACATTCTCTTCAGCCCGGTAACGATCGGCGGGCAAGCGGTGGCCGGAGCGCTGGGGCTCGCGCCGGTAGCCGTGATCCCCAGCTGCCAGCGGCAGGGAATCGGCGGCGAGCTGATTCGCGCCGGGCTCGCGGCCTGCCGCGATGTGGGCTGCGGCCTGGTCGTGCTGCTGGGGCATCCGGAATACTATCCGCGGTTTGGCTTTCAGCGAGCCAGCCAGTTCGGCCTGACGAACGAATACGGCGCGGATGAGGCGTTCATGGTCCTGGAGCTGCGGCATGGTGCGATTCCCGCAGGGGGCGGGCTCGTCCAGTATGCCGCTGAGTTCGCGGAGTTTGCCTAGCGCTGGCGAATCAGGCTTCGCCGTCGCCGCCATAGCTCGGTCGGCCCTTTTTGTCCGAGAGGCGTCCGAGCTTATGGTCCAGCAGGTTGTGGAGCTTCTCCAGCGCGGACTCGACGGCCTGATCGAGGTTCGAGCCCGAGCCGGTCACGCCGACGGCGGCCAGGCCGGCCAGGCGGGCTTCCAGCTTGCAGCGCTTGTCGTCGCCGCCGTTCTTCTTGCCGTTTTCGTCGCTGAGGTGAACCTCGACCCGCGTGATCTGCGGAGCGAAACGGGCCAGCGACTCCTCGACCGAGGCTTCCACCTCGCTAACCAGCCGCTCGCGCCCCTGGATGTGGTTGTCCGTCGTGATGTGCACCAACATGGCGGTTCCTCCATCCCGATTCTAGCTGCCGGCGGGGTGCAGGGTAGAGAGCGTAGAATGGCAGGAATAATCCGCGTCCAAGTAGACCGCTGCCATGGCCGATTTGAAGAACCCCAAGCTGATCTATCTCAAGGGCTTCCTGTTCCTGGTCACGGGCCTGACCGCGGCGGCGCTGCTCGTAGCCGAAGCGCCGACGCTCAAGGTCGCCCTGCTGTTAGCCATCTGCATCTGGTGCTTCTGCCGCGCGTACTACTTCGCGTTTTACGTGATCGAGCACTACGTCGATCCGCAGTTCAAATTCGCCGGGCTGACTTCGTTCGTGATTTACCTGGTGCGGAGACCGCTCAGTCAACATCGCGGAGCGGCAGCTTCAGAATCGTCGCCGCATACTGCCGAATAGCATCGCGAATTGAAAGATCCACTGCGGCCTCCGAGAGTGCCGCATGAATTGTGCGGGCGACA
>DASRJB010000641.1:0-6632 GCA_035649715.1 Pirellulaceae bacterium | reverse complement strand
CATCGATTTACGTCTTTTCGAAAGATCCGGCACTCCGCTCGCGTCTCAACTTGGGCGGCGACCTGTACAATTCGGGGCAAGCTGCGCCGACTTTGACGGCGGCTCGGCCAAGGAGATTTGCCATGCGGCTGTGGATCATCGTGAGTGCCCTGGTGGCCCTGTTGCTTGTCGCTGAGCCCGCCGCGGCCCGCATCGACGCGGAAGCGCTGGTCGGACAGCCATTTGGCGTAGGCACGGTGACCATTTCGGGCCTGGATGCATCGATCGATGCCAGCCGGGTGCTCATTCAGGAGAAGAACGGCCGCGTCTTCTATCCCACGGCAACTCCCGGCGTGCTCGGGCGGATCTTGGGGCAGATTCTCGGCGACCCAGCCGACCGCCCGGCGAGCGGGGTGACCATCAACTTCCTGTTCCGCGGCGAAGAGCCTCTGGAGCTGACGGTTTACACCCCGCAGTCCGTGCCGCTGACGGTGCGTCCGGCGGCACCCGCCAATTCACGCGTGTACGAGCGGCAGGTCGCCCAGTGGTGGCGGAACTACAACGCCTATTGGCGGCAGCTCAAAGCCGAGGACGATCATCCGCCGCTCGTGCCGACGTACCTCACGGCGATGCTCTCGCAGCGACTCGGCCTGGAAGCGCCGCTGGTCGAGCGGCTCCAGTCGCCCAAGGAAAAGCCGACGCAGGCCACGCAGTCGCTGGAGCTGCTGCTGGGCATGGAGCGGCTGCGACTGGACACGATGCGCGAGACGATGCTCGGCCGCGGCGATTTTGGGCAGCCGCTGGAGCTGCCGCTGCCGGCCCCGCCGGCGTGGCAGCCGCTGGCGTTGCCGGCGGAGCTGGCGGAGACGCCGATCGAGCCCATGGCCCTGCACGTGCCGCACGAGTGGTTCTATGTGCGGTTCGGCAAGTTCTCGAATTACTTGTGGATGGATTACTTGATCGACGAATACGGCGGCGACATCAGCAGCATGGTGACGCTTCGCAGCTACATTTCGGCGCTCGGCGACCGGGCCCAGGACCAACTCGGCCTGGAGAAGACCATTCTGGGCGACCTGCTCGGCGACACGGTCATCGCCGACGTGGCCATCGTCGGCAGTGACACCTTCACGCACGAGGGCGGCGCGATCGGCATGCTGTTTCAGGCCCGGAACACCAAGATTCTCGATAACGACATCACTCAACAACAGAAACGAGCGCTCGACAAGGCGAAGGCTAGCGGGGCGACGGCCCAGATCCTGGAGATAGCCGGAAAGAAAGTCTCGCTGGTCAGCACGCCCGACAACCGGCTGCGGTCGTTCCATGTGGCCGACGGTGACTTTCACCTCGTGACGACCTCGCGGGCGATGGTCGAGCGGTTCCTGCGGGTGAACGAAGGCCGCGGCCCGTTGGGCAAGTCGGCCGAGTTTCGCTACGCCCGCCAGTCGATGCCCTTAACTCGCAACGACACGATCTTCGCGTACTTCTCGTCCGCGTTTTTCGAGGGCCTCCTCAGTCCGCAGTACCAGGTCGAGTTGGAGCGGCGGATGAAATCCGTCACCGATATGGAGCTGCTGCAAATGGCTCGGCTCGCGGCGATCGGCGAGGGCGTCCGCGGCGAAACGCTGGAGGATCTCACCGCGGCGGCTTTCTTGCCGCGCGGATTTGGCCGGCGGCCCGACGGCAGCGGCCCGGTGATTACGGGTACGGGTATCTTCGACTCGCGGCGCGGCGCGCGGGGCAGCTTCCTGCCGATCCCCGACGTGAAGATCGAAGGGATCACCCGCGGCGAAGCGCAGCGGGTCGGCGCGCTCAACGCCCAACTCGCCCAGCAGTGGCGGCGAATGGATCCGCTGATGGTCGGCATCCAGCGGTACGCTCTCGACGACAAGGGCCGCGAGCGCGTCACCATCGACGCCAACGTCAATCCACTCGACGAATCGAAGTACGGCTGGGTGCTGTCGATGCTCGGCCCGCCGACGCGGCAGATGATCACGCCGGCCGAGGGCGACGTGATCTCGCTGCAGGCCGCGGTTCGCGGCGGGCTGCTCTTCGATTCGATTCCGGCGCACCACCTGTTCCTCGGCGTGCAGGACACTGCGCCGCTGTCCGCGATTCCGCCCTCGGGCCTGTTGCAAACGTTCAACTTCCTCCGCTCGACACCGGGCTACATCGGCTCCTGGCCGCGGGCGGGCTTCCTGGACCTGCTGCCGTTCAACCTCGGCGGCAGCACGCCCGACGCCAACGGCTTTTCGCGGCTGCTGTTCGGCCTCTGGCGGCGGCAGGGCGCGGGATTCTCGGTGCTGTCGTTCGATCCGCAACTGCTGGCGAACATTACGCCGCAACTCCGTGTCGCGGAGGCGGAGACGGAGGCCCAGCTTCGCCTGCACGTGGCAGACCTGTCGCAGTCGAAAATCAAGCCCTGGATCACCAACCTCTACTATCAGCGGGCGATCACCGCCTCGGCCGGCAACACGCGCTTGCTGCATCAATTGAACCAGCAGCTGCACGTGCCAATGGACCAGGCCAAGGAAATCGCCGAGGATTTGCTCGACGGGCAGTTCGTCTGTCCGCTGGGCGGCGAGTATCAGCTCGTCGAGGACATTCGCGGCGGCGCGCTCACATGGCAATCGACCGCCTGGGCGAAGCGAAACCTGGCGAGCATTCCGGAGGACTTCGAAGCTCCGCTACTCAAATGGTTCCGAGGCCTGGACGCGCATCTCATCAAGATCGACGGCCAGATCACGCTGCACGCCGAGCTCGACATGCAGCGCAAGCCCACCGCGCCCAAGATCGAGCTGCCGCTCCCCTTCTTCAACAACCTCTTCGGCGGTGGCCAAAAGGCGCTGAAGGCCAAGAAGGATCCCAAGAACGACGAGCTGCCTCCGCCGCTGCCGCCCGTCAAGGACCCGCCCAAGGCCGACCCGCCCAAGATCGAGCTGCCGGGGGCGAGGGACTTAGGTGCGCTTGACTCCGCAGGCGTTTTGGGCCCGCCGCAGGACTTCGCTGGCCTTCTTGCGGGCGCGGGCAGCGCCGTCGGCGAGGATAGCTTCGACGTGGGTTAGGTCCGCCGCGAGCTCGGCGCGTTTAGCACGGGCGGCGGCGAAGAACTGCTCGGCGATGTCGGCGAGGGCGGTCTTCACCTGGCCGTAGCCAAAATTGCCGCGCTGGTAGAGCGCGGCCATTTCGGCCCGCTGGGCATCGGTTGCGAAGAGCGAGTAGAGCTGATAGAGGTGATCGTTTTCGAAGTCGGGCTTGGGTTGTTCGACGGGCCGCGAATCGGTGGTGATCCGCATGATCTTCTTCCGCAGCGGCTTGACGTCCTCAAAAATCTCGAGCGTGTTGTTGTAGCTCTTGCTCATCTTCTCGCCGTCGATGCCGGGGACCTTGGCCGAGGATTCGAGCACCTTGTACTTCGGCAGCACGAACGTCTCGCCGAAGAGATGATTGAAGCTGCCGGCAAGGTCGCGGGCGACCTCGATGTGCTGGATCTGGTCGGCGCCGACCGGCACCACGTCGGAGTCATAGATCAAAATGTCGGCCGACATCAGCACCGGATACGTAAACAGCCCCGCGTCGGCCACCAGGCCCTTGGAGACTTTGTCCTTGTACGAGACGCAGCGCTCGAGCAGACCCATCGGCGTGATCGACATTAAGAGCCACGTCAGCTCGGTCACCTCCGGCACGTCGGACTGCACGAACAGCGTGGCCTTCGCCGGATCGAGGCCGAGGGCCAAGAGGTCGAGCGCCGCGTCGAGCGTGTTCTGCCGCAGGACCGCCGGCTCGCGGACCGTCGTCAGCGCGTGCAGGTTGGCGATGAAGTAGTACGCTTCGTTGCCGTGCTGCAGGTCGATGTACTGGCGAATCGCGCCGAAGTAGTTGCCCCAGTGAAAGCGGCCCGTCGGTTGAATGCCGGAGAGAACGCGCATTGGTGGTCAGTTGTCGGTGGTCAGTGGTCGGTGGGAGGAGCGGTTCTCAACGTGCCGACGAGTTCCCGCACGCTTGCAACGCCAGCTTCGCGCAGCGCAGCCGGCAGCGCGTCCACCAGCTTCATCGACACCGTCGGATCGTAATAGTTCGCCGTGCCGATTTGGACTGCCGTCGCGCCGGCGACGAGGAACTCCATCACGTCGTCAATCGTGGCGATCCCGCCGATGCCGATCAGCGGCGTCTTTACGGCCTGCGCCGCCTGATAGACGCACCGCAGCGCGATCGGTTTGATCGCCGGGCCGGACAGTCCGCCGACCACGTTTCCCAAAACCGGCCGGCGCTTCCGCCAGTCGATCGCCATGCCGAGGACCGTATTGATCAGCGAGATCGCATCCGCGCCCGCGTCGGCCGCCGCCTTGGCGATGGATGCGATGCTGGTAACGTTGGGCGTCAGCTTGGCGATGATCGGTGTCCGCGAACGCTCGCGCACGGCCGACACAAGCCGGCCGCAAAGCGCCCAATCCGCGCCGAAATCGACGCCGTGCGCCACGTTGGGACACGAAATGTTCAGCTCGATCGCCGCCACGCCGGCCAGTCCGTCGAGCCGCGCCGCCATCGACACAAACTCGTCGTGGTTCCGTCCGGCGATGCTCACGATGACCGCCGTCGGCAGCTCACGAAGGTACGGCAGGTGGTGCTCGAGGAACGCCTCGATGCCGTCGTTGTCCAGGCCGATCGAGTTGAGCAGCCCGGCCGCCGTCTCGACCGTTCGCCACGGCGTGTTGCCCGGCCGCGGCTCGTGCGTCACGGTCTTGGGCAGGATGCCGCCCAGCCGGCGAAAATCGATCAGCCGCTCCATCTCGCGGGCGTAACCGAATGTTCCCGAGGCGGTCAGGATCGGGTTGCGCAGCTTCAGCCGGCCGAGTTGGACCGACAAATCAACGTCAAACTCGCTGGCGGCGGGCATAAGGGCGAATGACTGCGGACCGCGAAGCCGCGAGTGGAGGAAGTCTCGCGGACTGCGGCACGTCCATCGCCGAATGTACCGGCGTCCGCCAGTGCAAACAATTGCCTGCCGGCGGACCGCTTCAAACCGTTTGGCAGGCGGCACTTAGCTACATGATGCCGCCATGCACGCGGCGCGGACTCAAGTGGCTCGGCATGTCCATGAACCAGATCCGTTCCCACTCGTCCAGGATCATCTTGTAGTCCTCGGACGTATTGATCAATTCCTTGGTGCGAATCGCCGGATCGCCGGAATAGATCGGCAACGCACAGCCGACCTGGCTGCAAGCCGCCAGGCCCAAAACCAGTCCCAGAATCGTCCGTCGCATCGATCTTTCCTCCATGAAAGTCGCCGGTGTTCGCGGGGCCTGCTCTTTGCCCTAAGTTGTTTCGCTGGTTGAGTTTTTGTTGCTGGGCACTGTAGATTGCTGGCTGGGTCAGGCGGCCGGATCTTCTTTGACGCGTGCCGTGTGCTCTGCCATTCGGGTTTCCGCGTATTCGACCAGGCTGATTCCCTTCGAGATCAACCGCCGCTCCAATTCGCGGACCTTTTCTTCCATCTCCTTGCCTGGCTTGAAGGTTACGACGAATTTCTCCGGCACATCGACGCGCTCGCCGGTTCGAGGATTACGAGCCTTGCGGGCCGCCCGGGCTTTGACCTCAAATACGCCGAAGTTTCGGAGCTCGATGCGGTGTTCATCGACCAGCGTCTCGACGATGGCGTTGAACGTCTTCTGCACGATCTCCTTGGTCCTCAACTGCGTCATTCCAATTTCATCTGAAATCGTTTTGACGATCTCTTTCTTGGTCACGACTGGCTCTCCTCCAGCATGGTGGCAAATGACGCCGTGAAAACGTTTTTTGGCCGAAGCCTCAGGAACGTCCCAAGTGTAGATGCCACAAGTACTAGAGTCAAGCTCGCCGCAACGAAACTATTGGACTTGCGTCGATTCCGACCGTCAAAAGCGGCTTGCTAGCCGCCCTCCTCAACTCTCCGTAAACTGTTTCCTCATTAGCAGTTGCGTCAATTAGCCGGCCGCCGGGGCCGCATCGTCGCCGTAACTTGTTGCAGGGAATGGATTAACGGCGAATTCGCCGGCCGCGCAGCGTGTGCAGCCGCGCGGTCATGGACCTATTCAATCGGCCTTACGATCCGCAAACTCCAGCCAATCCGCAAAGTCGGCTGAAATTCGCTAACCGCTAAAGTCGGCTAGACCTTGATCACCTGACGCTGGGCCTCGATCTCGCCCAGCGAGTGCAGCTGCCCCTGGCCGCTCCCGGGACAAACCTTGCAGGTCTGCTTCCAGTCGGCCGCCGTCGTCAGGTTCGAATCCCAAAACGGCCACGTGCGGCATTGCCTCGGCCGGGCCTCGTATACGGTGCACTTGCGGGTCTGGCCGTCGAACAGGATGCAGTCGCCGTTGGGGAACTCGATCAGGCTCTTGCGCGTGCCGACTCGCCGGACGAACTGCTCCTCAAACTCGGCCACGGCCAAGCCGCGGAGTTTCGCCAGGGCAGCGATCTCCTCGTTGTTCACCCACACGTGGCCCGGGGCTCCGGTGCAACAGTCGCCGCACTGCGAGCAAGTGAACTTCAGGCCCGCGTGATACCAAGGCAGGTCGAACATGCCAGGAGTCGGGAGTCGGGGTCGGGAGACGGATGCAGCGCATCTTACTACCGAATCGCGAACTCGATCATCCCCTCGCCGAACTTTCGACCCT
>DASRJB010000640.1:0-8342 GCA_035649715.1 Pirellulaceae bacterium | reverse complement strand
GCGGTCGGGCCCGTCAGATACCAGCAATTCAGCGCGGGCGGGGCGGGTTCCAAGTCTTCAGGCATGTCCTGCAAACGGAAGCAGCGAGGAGACGAACAGAAGGCAACGAAGAAAACGAAGGGAGAAGCCGGCTCATCGCATTCGCCTCTCTTCGTGTCCTTCGTTTCCTTCTGTTTACTCTGTGCCGAATCCAGCCATTGCGGGTTATTGGACGCGAACTTACGATGATTCTACTCTAGTCCCCGCAGAACGGCGGGCGGTGCAACGGGGCTGGAGTCTGGTTTAAGAGCCCGCTGGCGAAGTCCGCTGCCATGTCCAGCGTCCTGCAAAAGCTGATGACGGTTTTGGAGGAGCGCAAGGTCAATCCGCCGCCCAATTCGTACACGGCCCGCCTGTATGCCGGCGGCGACAGCAAGATCGCCTCGAAGATCACCGAAGAGACGCAGGAGCTCATCGAGGCGGCCGGCGAGCCGCTCGAGCCCGGCCGGCGGCACATGATCCACGAAACGTCCGACTTGATCTATCACCTGCTTGTGCTGCTGGCCCACCACGGCATCAAGCTGGAAGAGATCGAGGCCGAGATCTCCCGCCGGTTCGGCCAGTCGGGCCTGGACGAAAAGGCCGCCCGGACGGTCACCGTGGTGAAGTGAGGCAGGTTAAACACGAAGGGCACGAAAACACGAAGAGAGAAGAAACGATGAATGGATTCAGCGAACACTTCGGCCTCTCTCCCCTTCCTTCTTAGTGCCCCGCGTGTCCTTCGTGTTTAACTCCCCTTCCTCCTGACTCCATGTCAAACCTCCGTATCGGCGTTCCCAGCAAAGGCCGCCTGAGCGATCTGGCGGGCGAATTGCTCAAGCAGGCCGGCCTCAGCTTCCGCCGGCAGGAGCGGAGCCTGTTCGCCCGCGTCGGCGAGATGCCGATCGACGTCACGTTCCTGCGGACCGACGACATCCCCGTGCTCTGCGCCGAGGGTGCGATCGACATGGGCATCACCGGCAGCGACCTCGTCGCCGAATCCGGCGCGAGCGTCGTCACGCGGCTCGCCCTCGGCGTCGGCAAGTGCCGACTCGCACTGTGCGTGCCGGACGAGTCGCCGATCACCAGCCCCGCGCAGCTGGCGGGCAAGCGCGTCGCGACGAGCTTTCCCAACGTCACGCGGCAGTACCTGCGGCAGCACCAGGCCGACGTGCACCTGGTCAACTTGGGCGGCTCGGTCGAGATCATGATCACGCTGGGCGTCGCCGACGCGATCGTCGATCTGGTCGAGACCGGCAGCACGCTCGCGGCCAACCGCCTCCGCGTGCTTGCCGAGCTGGGCAAGTACGAATCGATCCTGGTTCAAAACCCCGCCCGACGCGAGGCCGAGCTGGCCGACCGCGTCGTCCGCCGGCTGGAAGGCGTCGTCATCGCCCGCAGCTGGTCGCTGCTCGAGTACAACCTGCCCCGCACCAAGCTGGCCGAAGCCGAGAAGATCACGCCCGGCTTCAACAGCCCGACCGTCAACAGCCTGGAAGACCCCGCCTGGTGCGCCGTCCGCGTCATGGTCCGCCGCGGCGAAGTGATCGAGGTCATGGAGAAGCTCGAAGCCATCGGCGCGCACGCGATCCTGGAGACACAGATCAACAATTGCCGGTTGTAGTGAGTGGTGAGTGGTCGATGGTCACCCCCCACCACTCACTACTCACAGCTTGCCACTCTGGCCATTTGCACTTACTGTGGATATAGTGAACGTCTGCGGACAGTACGACTGTTAGTTCGTCCACACTGCCTCCTTCCGCCCGTGGCTTACGCCGAGCTGCATTGCAAGACGAATTTCTCGTTCCTGGAGGGCGCGTCGCACGCCGACGAGCTGGTGGCCCGGGCTGCGGAGCTGGGGTATGCCGCGCTGGCGGTGACCGATCGCGAGTCGCTGGCCGGCGTCGTGCGGGCCCATATCGCCGCGAAGGAGGCCGGGCTCAAGCTGCTGATCGGCGCGGAAGTCCATCCTGAGGATGCGCCGCCCGCCGTCCTCTGGGCCACCGACCGCAAGTCGTACGGCCGGCTCTCGCGGCTGCTCACTGTCGGCCGCCGCCGGGCGGAGAAAGGCCAGTGCCGGCTGACGCTGGCGGACATTGCGGAACATGCGGCGGGGTTGATTGCGGGGGTGAGGGTTCAGGGTTCGGGGTTCAGGGTTCAGGAGGTCGGGGTTCAGGAGGTCGGGAGTCGGGAGTCGGGGGTCGGGAGTCGGCGGTCGGCAGGCGATGACGCGTCGCGTACTCCGTACTCCGTACTTAGTACTCCGTACGAAGTACCGAATAGCCGGCCCGCGCTGCGCGTGTTCCAGCCCGACCCTAGCCCTAGCCCCCAGCCCCCAGCCCTTTACGCCGACATCTTCCCCGGCCGCGCGTATCTGCTCGCCGAGTTGTTCCGCGGGCCGGATGATGCAGCGGAGCTGGCACGATTGGTGGAGCTGTCGCGGAAAACCGGCCTGCCGCTGGTTGCGGCGGGAGATGTGCATTACCACTCGCCGGCCAGGCAGCCCCTGTGGGAGATGCTGACGGCGACGCGCCTCGCAACGACGATCGACCGGCTGGCGGAGCACCGCTTTGCCAACGCCCAGCGGCACCTGCGGCCGATCGACGAAATCCGCACGCTGTTTGCCGCCGCGCCCGAGGCGCTCGCGCGCACGCTGGAGATCGCCGAGCGGTGTACATTCTCGCTGGACGAACTGAAATACGAATACCCGGAGGAATTCTCCCAGGAAGGCTTCACGCCGCTGGAGTACCTCGAATACCTGACGTGGCAAGGGGCGCGGAGGCGGTATCCGAGTGGCGTGCCGCTCAAGGTCCGGCAACTGCTCGACCACGAGCTGACATTGATCAAGGAGCTGCGGTACGAGGCCTATTTCCTGACGGTCTGGGACCTCGTGCGGTTCGCCCGCTCGCGCGGCATCTTGTGCCAGGGCCGTGGCTCGGCGGCGAACTCGGCGGTCTGCTATTGCCTGGAAGTGACCAGCGTCGATCCCGAGCGGGCCGACGTGCTCTTCGAGCGGTTCATGAGCAAGGAGCGGAACGAGGCCCCGGACATCGACGTCGATTTCGAGCACGAGCGGCGCGAGGAAGTGCTGCAGTACATCTATCAAAAGTACGGACGCGACCGGGCCGGAATGACGGCGGTCGTCATCACCTATCGCACGCGGAGCGCCGTCCGCGACGTGGGCAAGGCCCTCGGCCTCTCGCTCGACCGCGTCGATGCCCTCGCCAAGCAGATGGAGGGCCGCGAGCTCGACGGCTACTTCTACGCCGACAAAAAGACCGACAAGCACGAGCACCCGCAGCCGCCGATCGTCAGGAGCCAGGGGCCAGGAGCCAGGGGCCAGCCGGCACAATCGGATGCCGCCGCTCCCGCTCTCCCTCTCTCCCCCTCTCCTCCGGCCACGCCGGTCGATGTCCTCGCCCGGCGCTGCCTGGAGGCCGGTCTCGATCCCACCAGCCCGCTGGGGCGGCGGTTCGTGCACCTGGTGACCGAGCTGGTCGGCTTTCCGCGGCACCTGTCGCAGCACGTGGGCGGAATGGTGATGACCCAGGGGCCGCTGTGCGAGCTCTCGCCGATCGAGAACGCCGCGATGGAGGACCGCACGGTCATCCAGTGGGACAAGGACGACCTCGACGAGCTGGGCATCCTCAAAGTCGATTGCCTCGCGCTGGGTATGCTCACTGCGATCCGCAAGTGCTTTCAGCTGATCGAGCGTGGCGAGCGGGAGGCGTCAGCCTCCCGATGGCTTGGATCCGTTCCGGAAGTTCAAGCCCAGCGGGGTGCGCACGCACCCCGCTCGCCACTGACCCTCGCCACGATCCCGGCGGAAGACCCCGCGGTCTACGACATGATCTGCAAGGCCGACACGATCGGCGTCTTTCAGATCGAAAGCCGGGCCCAGATGAGCATGCTCCCGCGACTGAAGCCCCGCGAATATTACGACCTGGTGATCGAGGTGGCGATCGTCCGGCCCGGTCCGATTCAAGGGAACATGGTGCATCCCTACCTGCGGCGCCGCAGTGGCCAGGAAGCGGTCACCTATCCCAACGACGAAATCCGGGCCGTGCTGCACAAGACGCTCGGCGTGCCGCTGTTCCAGGAGCAGGCCATGAAGCTGGCCGTCGTAGCCGCCGGCTTCACGCCGGGCGAGGCCGACCAGCTCCGCCGGGCGATGGGCGCCTGGCGGCGGCCGGGAATCATCGACCAGTTCCGCAAGAAGCTGATCGAGGGCATGCTCCAACGCGGCCTGGCCGGCGAATTCGCCGAGCAGGTCTTCAACCAGATTCGCGGCTTTGGCGAATACGGCTTTCCCGAGTCGCACGCGGCCAGCTTCGCCCTGCTCGTCTATGTCTCCGCCTGGCTGAAGTGCTATTACCCCGCCGCCTTCTGCGCCGCGATCATCAACAGCCAGCCGATGGGCTTTTATGCTCCCTCGCAGCTCATCCAGGGCGCCCGGGCGCACGGCGTCCGCGTGCTGCCAGTGGATGTGAACGACAGCGGGTGGGACTGCCGGCTGGAGCCGGCGGTCGGGGATCGGGAGTCGGGAGTCGGGGAGAGGGTTCAGGGTTCGGGGTTCAGGGTTCAGGGAAACGCGGAACCGGCTGCTCAGTACGCAGCCCTGCGACCCCCGACTCCCGACCCCCGACTCCCTTGCCTCCGGCTGGGGCTTCGGTTGATAACCGGCATTCCGGAGGCAGCTGCCGAGAAAATCGAGGCGGCTCGCCAGGCGGGACCTTTCATGACGCTCGACGACTTCACGCGCCGCACGCGGCTGAGCCAGCCGATTGTCGCGAAACTGGCGGAGGCGGACGCGTTTGGCTCGCTGCGGCTCGACCGCCGTGCGGCGCTGTGGGAGGCGCTCGCGCAGGAAAAACGGTCCAAGCACCAGCCGCTCTTGGCCGCGGTCGATGACGAAGAGCCGGCGGCGGAATTGCCGCCGATGCCCCTGGTCGAGCAGGTCTTTGCCGACTACCGCACGTCGGGCTTCTCGCTGAAGGCCCACCCGATCAGTTTTTTCCGCGGGCAACTCGACCAGCTGCGGGTCATGCCGGCCGGCAAGTTGAGCGAGGTCCGCCATGGGCGGCGCGCCAGCGTCGCGGGAATCGTCCTGGTGCGGCAGCGGCCCGGCACGGCCCGCGGCATCACCTTCGTCACGCTCGAGGACGAAACCGGCCTGGCCAACCTCGTCATCCGCCCGCAAATCTGGGAGCGGTACTACAAGATCGCCCGCCGCAGCCCGGCCTGGATCGCCCACGGAGTGCTCGAGAGCAAGGACTCGGTGATCCACCTCGTCGTCCACCGACTCGAGGACCTGTCGGCGAAGATCGGCGACCTGCGAGCGCCGTCGCGCGACTTTCACTAAAGCCGGCGAGCTAAGGCGCGCTATCCAGCACCTGGATCTCAATATTCCGAAACTGCACCGGCGTACCGTGGTTCTGCAACCCGATGTAGCCGCGAAGCGGACGAGTCTTGAGCGTCTCGATCTTTTCAACCTCACCGGAGGCCACTTTGCGGCCGTTCATGACGACCTGGATCGATCCGCCGCGGCATGTGATCTCAAAGCTGTTCCATTCGCCCTTGCCTTTGTAGCCCGAGTTCTCCGCCGCGACCGCGCCATAAATCGAACCCGCATGCTGCCACGGCTGGAGCTTTCCCTGGTACTGCGGCCCCTGGTCGTCGAGCACCTGAATCTCGATCCCCTTCACATGCGGCTGCTCGCCGGCCTTCAAAACAGGAACGCGCAGAAAGACGCCGCTGTTGCCGTTTTCGGGCACGCGCCACTCCAAACGCAGCACGAAGTCGCCGTAGGTTTTGGCCGTACTGAGCCAGGAGTTCCCCGCTTTGGCGCTGAGCACGCCATCCTTCGCGAGCCATTCGCCTTGAGGCGGGTCCTTGCCCGGCTCGCCTTTCACCACCCAGCCGTTCAAGGATTTGCCGTCGAACAGCGGCTCAAATTTGGCCGGCTTGTCTTGAGCCGGGGCCAGCAGCGGAAGAGCGGCAAACACTAGCGGCAGGAAATAGCGCATGGTGAAACTCCTGGCAAATTGTCGGCGGGTTGTCGATTTGAGCGGGCCATGCCTATTATGCAAATTGTCTGGCCGCATTCCTATCCGCCGCGCAGGTTTGTCATGTCCCGCAAAGGTTCCGCGTTCGCCGGATTGTCGGTGGCGATTGTTACGCCGTTCCGGGGCGGGCAGGTCGATGTCAAACTGCTCCGCGAGCAGGTGGAATTTCAAGTCGCCGCGGGCACGCAATGCCTCTGCCCGGTCGGCACGACCGGCGAATCGCCGACGCTTTCGCACGAAGAGCACGAGCGGGTGATCTCGGAAGTCGTGCAGGCCGCCCGCGGCCGGATCAAAGTCATGCCCGGCACCGGCAGCAACAGCACCGCCGAAGCCCTGCGGCTGACCAAGTGGGCCGCGAAGGAAGGCGCCGACGCGGCGCTGATGGTCGCGCCCTACTACAACAAGCCGACGCAGGAGGGCTTCTTCCAGCATTACAAGGCAGTCGCCGAGCAGGTCGGCATTCCGATCTGCGTCTACAACATCCCCGGCCGCACGGGCAAAAACATCGAGCCCGAAACGATCGCCCGCATGGCCGAGTTGCCGAACGTCGCGCTGGTCAAAGAGGCCACCGGCTCGCTCGACCAGGCCTCGCAGATTCTCTGCACCACCGACCTCACCGTGCTCAGCGGCGACGACAGCCTGACCTTGCCGCTGATGGCCGTCGGAGGCGAAGGCGTGATCTCGGTCGTGGGCAACATCGTCCCCAAGGACATGCTGGAGATGACGACGGCCTATCTCCAGGGGGACGTGGCCGCCGCGATGAAGTGGCATCACAAGCTCTTTCCTCTCTGCCGCGATACGCTCGGGCTGGCGACCAATCCGATCCCGATCAAGGCTGCGATGAAACTGCTCGGCCGCGACACGGGCGAGCTCCGCCTGCCGATGACGCCGCTGGAGAGCGCCCTCGAAGGCAAGCTCCGCAAGACGCTGACGAACTACGGATTGATGTAGGGCCGCTCGACTTCTTACGCTTGCAGCCACGTCGGCAGCTGGCCGGCTACCGGCAGCTCGATGACGCGGACCGACTGGATGTCATTGTGGGCCAGGACTTCCGCGACGGCGGCCGCCGGCGGCACCATGTCGAGGTTGAGCACGCCGATCGCCGTGCCACCGGGGCCCGTGCGGCCGACGGACATCTGCGCGATGTTAACGCGGTGGTTGCCAAAGATCGTGCCCACCGTACCGATGATGCCCGGCACGTCGTTGTGGGTGAACACCAGCAGGTTGCCGTCGAGGTAGGCTTCCAGGCGAAAATCGCCCAGGCGGATCAGCCGTGGCATTTCGTTGCCAAATAGCGTGCCGCTGGCAATGAACTTGTCCTTGGGGCCGCTGGCGACTTCGGCCGACATCGATGAGCTGAAAGCCCCCGGCTCGCTCCGCGATTCCTCGGTCAGACGGATGCCGCGCTCCCGTAAGAGCAGCTCGGAATTGACAATGTTCACGTCTTCTTCGAGGGCCCGCTCGAGCAGTCCCGCGCAGAACGCCGCCGTGACGAGCCGCGTGTTCTTCTTGGCCAGTTCGCCGCGGTAGGTCAGGTGGCAGGCCGACGCGCCGCGCGAGTGCCACTGCGACATCAAGAGGCCCAGGCGATGGGCCAGATCGAGGTAGCCGCGGATCGCCTCCAGCGTCTTGGGGTCGATCGCCGCCATGTTCACCGCGTGGCGGATCTCGCCTTTGGTGAAGTAGTTGATCAGCAGCTCGACCGCTTCTACGGCGACCTGCGTCTGGGCCTCTTCGGTGCTCGCCCCGAGGTGCGGCGTGCAAAGCACATTCGGCAGGCCAAAGAGCGGACTCTTGGTGCAAGGCTCCTCGACAAACACGTCGAGCGCAACGCCGCCGAGCTTGCCGCTCTTGAGCCCCTCAACCAGTGCCTCTTCGTTATAGATGCCGCCGCGAGCGCAATTCACCAGCCGCACGCCCGGCTTCATCAGGGCGATCGCCTCGCGGTCGATCAGGTTGGTCGTTTCCGGCGTGAGCGGCGTGTGAACGGTGAGATAGTCGATCTGCGGCAGCATGTCGCGGACCTTTTCGACCCGGGTGATGCCGAGCTTGGCCGCCCCTTCCGCCGACAGGAACGGATCGTAGCCGAGCACGCGCATCTGAAACGCCTGGGCCCGCTTGGCGACTTCCTGGCCGATCCGCCCCAAGCCGACGATGCCCAGCGTCTTATCGGCGAGCTGCGTTCCCATGAACGTCTTGCGGTCCCACTTGCCGGCCAGCAGCGTGTGGTACGCCTCGGCCACGCGGCGCGAGAGGGCG
>DASRJB010000639.1:0-4519 GCA_035649715.1 Pirellulaceae bacterium | reverse complement strand
CCGGCCGTGGCGGAATTGCGGTCGGCGCTCGAGGAACTGCTGGCCGAGTTGAGGCCGCACGCCGAAGGCTCAGCGCCGCGGCGCGAAAGCGCGGCTCGCAGGTGACGACGATGGCCAGACATCGCGGCCTGCACGAGAACCTCGAGACCGTCGTTCACGAGCTGCGCAACACGCTCGCGCCACTGACCGCGTCTTGCCAGTTGATCGTCCTCGATCCGGGCAACAGCGAGCAAGTCCGCGAGCTGGCAGCCGTCATGTCGCGGCAACTCGACGAACTGCGGCAACTCGTTGACGACGTTCTCGAGACTTCGAGGAATTCCGCCGACGGGCGAGCGGCCGATGTGGCCGATCCGGAACCAGTCGGCCCAGCGGCTGCAGCTGAGGAGCTGCCGGCCTTTCGCCTGCTCGTGGTCGATGACGAACCGTCGGCTACGCACCTGCTCGCTCGCGTGCTGGAGAAGCTTGGGCAGCAAGTGCACGTGGCCCAATCGGGCGACGAGGCCTTAGCGCTATTGCCCACGCTGGCCGCCGACGCGGTGATCTCCGACATCGGCATGCCGGGCCTCTCGGGCTACGAGCTGGCCGCAAGGATCCGCAAACTCCCGCTGACGAGGCAGCCGCTATTGGTGGCTGTCACCGGCTACGGCCAGGAGAGCGACCGCCGAGCGGCGCTGGGGGCCGGGTTCGACCGGCATCTGAAAAAACCCGTCGGCTTGCCCGAGCTGCGCGGAATCATCGAAGCCCTTGCGCGGCGCTAAATCTCGCTCCAGATTCCGCGATCGCGGCACGCAATGTGCAAGTGAGTGGTATTGCTAACCACCTGCGAACGTCCACAGGAGCGAAGCCATGCTCGGCACGATATTGCTCATCATCCTGATTCTGCTGCTATTGGGTGCGATACCCGCGTGGCCCCACAGCCGGGCATGGGGCTACGGCCCTAGCGGGGGCCTGGGGTTGATCGTTGTGATCGTCCTGATACTGGTGCTGCTGGGACGGATCTAGCCGCCGGCCTCCGCGGCCAGGTCGGCAGCGTCTTCATCCTCAGGGCCTTTGACGACGTGCCCGATCTTGATGTCCAGCGCCTGCACCTTGTTCCGCAGGCTGCCGCGGGTGATGCCCAGCAGTTTGGCCGCCTTGGATTGATTGCCCGACGTGCTCTGCAGGATTCGCGTCACCAGGAACCGGTCCAGATAGTTGATCGCCTCGGCGTAGATGTTCTCGGATCCGGCCGCCATGCGTTCGGCCAGGAACGGCGCTAAATCATGTGGAAGACCGCCATTGCCGCTGGCCGCGCTGGATTCGCCGCCGCTGGCCTGCGACGGGTGGCGGACCTCTTCCGGCAGAAACTCCGGCAGCAAAATCGGGCCGCTCAAATTGAGCAGCGACTTCCGCAGGATGTTCTGCAACTCGCGGATGTTGCCCGGCCAGGAGTACTCCAGCAGGATCTTCATCGCGTCGGGCGAGACGCGCGTCAGCGGCTTGTCCAGCTCTTGCGAATATCGCGAGAGGAAGGCCTCGACCAGGAGCAGCAGGTCGTCGCCCCGGTCGCGCAGCGGCGGCAGGCGGATGGTGAAGCCGTTGAGCCGGTAATAGAGGTCCGCCCGGAACGTGCCGGCGGCGCTCATGGCTTCGAGGTCCTGGTTCGTGGCAGTGATGATCCGCACGTCGGTCTGGATGGTTTCGTTGCCGCCGACCCGCTCGAAGCGCTGCTCCTGGAGCAGGCGGAGCAGCTTGGCCTGCATCAGCGGCGGCATGTCGCCGACTTCGTCGAGAAAGATCGTGCCGCCGTTGCACTGCTCGAACTTGCCGATCCGCCGGTGGTCGGCCCCGGTGAACGAGCCCTTCTCGTGGCCGAACAGCTCGCTCTCCAGCAGCGTCTCGGAGAGGGCGGCGCAGTTGACGGCCAAAAAGGGCTTGTTCTTGCGGTCGCCGTGCTGATAGATGGCCCGCGCGATCAGCTCCTTGCCGGTCCCGCTTTCGCCGCAGATCAGGACGGTGACCGACTGCGGGGCCACGCGGCCGATCGCCTTATAGACCTCGAGCATCTGCGGGCTGCGGCCGATGAGCTGGCTGTCGCCGCCGGCGGCGGGCCTGGGCAACTCGACCGGCGTGGCCATCAGCTGGCGGATGCGGAGCGCCTGCCCGATCAGCTCGCGGACGCGGGTGACGTCGAGCGGCTTGAGCAGGAAGTCGAGCGCTCCCAGCTTCATGGCCTCGATCGCCGTTTCGCTCTCGCCGCTGGCCGTGATGAAGATCACCGGCACGCGAGCGTCGATCCGCCGAATCCGCTCGAACAATTCCAGCCCCGACACGCCGGGCAATACGACGTCGAGCAGCAGCACATCGGGCTGCACCCGCTTGAGCAGCTCCAAGCCCTCCTCCGGAGTTTCGGCCGCGTGGACCGCCACGTTGTCCTGCTTGCAAGCGGCGCGAATCAAGACGACCACGCTCAGATCGTCGTCGATGACCACAACCCCGGCCATTCCATCCTCGCTCTCTATGAGTCAGTCCAGTATGGACATTTCAGCCGGGCGCGGCTACCCACCGGCACGCGATTCGCAGGCTTATTGCGGGAAGGTGAAGCGCCGCGGGCCGCGGCGCAAAGACCAAACGCGAACCAAGGAGAAACTGCCATGTTGCAATGGGCTTTAACATTTCTGGTACTGGCGTTGATCGCCGCCGTATTCGGGTTTGGCGGCATCGCGGCCAGCTTCGCCTGGATTGGCCAGGTGCTGTTCGTCCTGTTCCTGATCCTGTTCGTCGTGAGCCTGATCACGGGTGGAGTCCGCTCGCCGCGTGTGTAAGGCGGCGGCTCGCGCAGAGCCGCTACACGACGATGGTCTGGAGCCAGGAGACCTCCGATGCCGTCCGACAGCGCCGACGAAATCCAGCAGCAGATGCGGCAGGTCCGCCGCGAGCTGCGCGAGGACGTCGAGGAGATCGTGGAGAATGCCCAGGTACTGACGGACTGGCGGCACTATGTGCGCCGCTATCCCGTCGTCTGCCTGGGCGCGGCGGCCGCGGCCGGGTACTTGCTCGTCCCGGCCCGCCGCGATTTCCGGCCGGACCCGGCGGCGATTGCCGACGCCCTGCAGGAGCAGGCGCTGAAGCTCACCCCGCCGGCGCCGCGCAAGAGCTTATTCAGCAGTGTCTTGGGCCTCGTTGGGCCGCTCGTCTGGCAAGCGGCCATGACATTGGGTAAGCAGCAACTGGCCCACTATTTGAACGGCCACCAGGCGGCGGACGCCGGCGAGACGCATCCACCGGCCGACCCGGAACGTCCCAGGCCCCACGTCCATTGAGAGGAGCACGCCGCCATGGTCGATCGCCCCGCTATCCAGACCAACGGCCGCGATAAGACCGACCGCGACTACACCGCGCCCAGGGCCGTGGCCCACAATCTGTCGGAGCTGATGCACGACGCGCTGACCCTTGGCGACCTGCAGCTGCGGCTGGCCTGGCTCGATGCCCGTCTGCTCTCCAAGGAATTGGTTTATCCAGGGGTGCTGCTCCTGGTCGGCGTCACCGTGGTCTTGAGCTGCGTTCCGATCGCCTTGGCGACGATTGCCCTCGCGCTCGACGAGGCCACGCGCCTGACGGCGGCGCAGGCCTTCGGATTCACCCTCGCGGGCGGCCTCGTGGTCGGCGCCGTGACGGCTCTGGCAGCCGTCCTGTGGATCCGGCGCGGCGTTCATCCGTTTCGCCGGTCCATCGCCGAGTGCGACGCCAACGTGCAGTGGATCAAGAAGGTGCTGCAGCAGAACATCGGCGCAGCCCGCAAGTCGCGGCCGATCGACGAGTCGGCCGTCATTTAACGAGCGCCGGCATCTCGGCCGTGACCGTGACGGCGTCCTCCGGCTGCAGGCCGGCCGCGAGGCAGGGAATGCGGACGGTGAATTCGCTGCCTTGGCCCGGCCCGTCGCTGTTGACCGTGACGATGCCGCGGTGCAGGTGGACCAGTTCGCGGACGAGCGTCAGCCCGATGCCCAGGCCCCCTTGGGCCCGGTCGAGCGAGTTGTCGATCTGGAGGAACATGTCGAAGACGCGGTCGAGCATGCCCCGCGGAATGCCGATTCCCGTGTCGCGGACGCAAAAAACCGCCTCCCCGGCCTCCTCCTTGAGCGACACGAAGATCGAGCCGCCCTTGGGCGTGTACTTGGCTGCGTTGTTGAGCAGGTTGGCGATGACCTGCGTCAGGCGGGCCCGGTCGCCCATCAGCGCCAGCGGCAGCTCGGGCAGGTCCAGCGTCAGCTGATGCCCCGACTTCTCGATCAGCGGCCGGCTGAGCTCGACGCTGGCCGCCACCAGCTCCGCGGCCTGCAGCGGCTCCAGCTTGAGGCGGATCTTGCCCAGCGTGATTCGCGAGATGTCGAGCAGGTCGTCCACCAGGCGGATCATGTGGTTCACCTGCCGGTCGATGACGTCGCGGGCCCAGGCGATGTCGTCCGGCCTGCCGTCGCACAGCCGCAGCACATCGACCGCGCTGCGGATCGGGGCCAGGGGATTGCGCAGCTCGTGG
>DASRJB010000638.1:0-2268 GCA_035649715.1 Pirellulaceae bacterium | reverse complement strand
GGGAGTTTCTCAGCCGCCAACTGGCGAGCAACCAGTTTTTCTCCGGCGGCTTGATTCTTATGGTTTCGGGCGCGGCGCTGGCTCTCGCCCGGCATATTCCGGGGAAGATTTGGGCCTGGCTGAAGGACCGCTGCCTGACGGAAATCGACGTGCCAGACCGCGAGGCGGCGTTCGAGTGGCTCGACAAGTGGCTCGCCGCCCACGTCTACTCGCAGCGCCGGGCCCGCCGCCTTACCGTCCGCGTCCAGCCGCTGGACCATCGCCAGCGGGCCGCCGATCCGGCCGGCGACCACCGCCCGCGGCTGCTCTTCGCCCCGGCCCCCGGCGAGCACTGGCTCTGGTACCGCGGCCGGCTGGTGATCCTCAACCGCCAGCGGGCCGACACCGAGAAGAACGCCCAGGGGCAGGCCCCCATCTCGATCCGCGAGACCTTCAGCATCACCATCGTCAGCCGCAACCGCCAACTGGCCTGGCAGCTGCTCGAAGACGCTCGCGAGCACGCCCTGCCGCGAAACGACCGCCGGCTGACCATCTATCACGTGACCTACGGCTCGTGGAGCGAGCAGATGCAGCGGCTGCCGCGGCCGCCGGAATCGGTTGTGCTGCGGGCCGGGCAGATGGAAGACCTGATCGCCGACGCCCGCCGCTTCCTGGACGGGCGAGAATGGTACGTCCAGCGCGGCATACCCTATCGCCGCGGCTACCTGCTGCACGGGCCGCCCGGCAGCGGCAAGAGCTCGGCGGTCGTGGGCATCGCCACGGCCCTGGGCATGGATGTCGCCGTGCTAAACCTGAGCAGCTTCTCGCTCGACGACAACGAGCTGGCCGACCGGCTGGCGGCCGTGCCGCCCAATGCGATCGTGCTGATCGAGGACATCGACTGCGCGTTCGTGGCCCGCAAGAGCAGCGAGGAGAAGACCAGCCGGATCACCTTCAGCGGCCTCTTGAACGCGATCGACGGCGTCGCCGCGGGCGAGGGGCGGCTGCTCTTCGCCACGACCAACCATCCGGAGCGGCTCGATCCCGCGCTGATCCGCCCCGGCCGCATCGATCGCCGCGTTGAAATCGGCCATGCCGATCGCGAGCAGTTGGCACGGATCTTCCGGCGGTTCTTTCCAGGCGCCAATCCGGACCTGGCCGAGCAGTTCGCTGCCGCCCTGCCCGAGCGGCAACTCGCGATGTCCGGTGTGCAGGCGTATTTGATTCAGCATTCCTCATCGGCTGAGCAAGCGCTAGCGCACGTCGGTTCGCTTTATGCCGTCAGCGCCGTACCTCTGGGTTGCGCCCTTCGCGCCGCTGCCGACGACCCTAGCGGCGGCACCTGGCGCTTGCGGGAGTTGGAAGCGTTTACGCGGGGCTAAAACCCCGGCAAAGTGCCGCGCCAAGCGGAAAGCGCCCACTCCGTTTGACAAAGCCCACTGCCGACCTAGGGTTTCGATGGCCTTTCGCGAGCTCGCGGGGTGCTGAGAGCCACGAGCCCTTTTCCACGCGAGGCCAGCCACTTGTCAACTTCAGGAGGGCGCTATGTTCTCCACTCGTACGAATAGTCGTCTGCCGCGCTTGGAATGGTTGGAATCTCGTCAGCTGCTGGCGGGCAACCTGGGCTCGATTACCTTTGAGGAGAACGTGCTGACGATCCTCGGCACGTCCAAGAACGACCGCGTGTCGGTAACGCTGGTGGCGACCGAGCAGGGCGAATTCCTGCGCGTGGCGCTCAACAAGCTCGAGCCACTCTGGCTGACGCCTGCCGACGTCACGAAAATCAACATCGACGTCGGCAACGGCAACGACCGGGTCGAGATCGGCGCGAATGTAGCGATCGACGCCTGGATCAGCGGCGGCAAGGGAAACGATGACCTGCGCGCCGGCGGCGGCAACGACCAGGTGTTTGGCGACGACGGCAACGACAAGGTCAGCGGCGGCGACGGCAACGACCTCGTTGACGCCGGCGCTGGGCAGGATGCGGCCAACGGCGGCATGGGTGACGATCACGTCCTCGGCGGCGCGGGCCACGACAGGCTGACCGGCGGCTGGGGCAACGACATCCTGGAAGGCGGCGCGGGCAAGGACCACCTCGCCGGCAACGACGGCGACGACCAGCTGCTCGGCGGCGACGCCGACGACAAGCTGACCGGCGGTCTGGGCAACGACCTGCTCGACGGCGGCGGCGGCCACGACCATCTGAGCGGCGAAGCCGGAGACGACGAGGCCCACGGCGGCGCTGGCAAGGACCAGATCAAGGGCGGCTGGGGCAACGACCAGCTGTGG
>DASRJB010000637.1:0-4343 GCA_035649715.1 Pirellulaceae bacterium | reverse complement strand
GTCTGAGCGTGAGCAGCGGGCATCTTGGGCAGCGACCAGCTGAAAGCAATGGCCGCGATGCCGGCGGCCAGATACAGGCCCAGGCGTACGTACCAGGCCGCGCGATTGTCGGAGTTCAGGAACATGCCTCGTTCTCGAAAGGAGGTTACAACTTGCTGAGCGCCGTCAGCCGCTTGGCCGCTTCGGCGGCCAGTTCGTGGCTGGCGTGCTTCTCGGTGACGAACGTGTAAAACCGCCGGGCGTCGGCCAGGTGCTTCTGCTTCGCGGCGGCGTCGGCCGCAGACATGATCTGCACTTCGGCGCAGCGGCCGGCTTCATAGCCGCTCTTGGCCTGCCAGTTCTTCGTCTCGCCGCTGGCTTGCTCGCCGCCGTAACCGAACATCGCCCGCTGAAACTCCTTGATCGCCTCGTCGTGCTTCTTCTGCGAAAAGAGCAGCTCGCCGATCATGAAGCGGGCCCGCGCGCCGACGTGCTCGCGGGACTGCGTGGCCGCGGCTTCGTAGCTCTTGATTGCTTCGGCTGTCTGGCCGAGGTTCTGCTGCGCCCAGCCCAGCTCGTACAAGGCTTCGGGCACATTCGGCGATTGCGCAAACTTCGCGGGAATTTGGGCCAGCAACTGCGCGCTCTCGTCCCATTGCTTGAGCTGCGCCGCACTCTGAGCGCCGTGCAGCAGCGTCAGCACGGCGATTTGGTCGCTGCTGGCCTTGGTCTTTATTGCGGCCTGGTAAGCGGGCCAGGCTTCCTGGAATTTCTCCTGGCGAAACAGGCACTCGGCCTTCATGAACACGGCGTCGGCGGCCAGCATTCCCTGGGGAAACGCCGCCAGCTGCTCGCCGAACTGCGCCAGGGCGTCGGCATACTTCTGCTGCTGGAAATGGGCCCAGCCCAGCTTGTAGGCGGCCTTCTCTCCCAATTCGCCGCCGGGATTCTTGGCTTTGGCCGCCGCGTACGATTTCGCCGCCTCGGCATATTGCTTTTTCTCGTACTGATCCTCGCCGACGTGGAACGCCGCTTCAGCCGCGAGCGGGCTATTGGCGTGCTCGGCGACGATCCGCGCGAAGGCTGCTGCGGCCTCGGCGTGCTTGTTCTGCGACTTGAGGGCCCAGCCGACTTCGTAGAGCACCTTGTCGGCCCCGGCGTACTTGGGATCGGCCTTGAGCAGCGCATCGAGAGTCGCGGCGGCGCCGGCGAAATCGTTGGCGGCGACTTGCGCCAGCCCGCGCTCGTAGCGGGCGTCGCTCTGGTGCGCCTGGTCCGGGTTGGTCTTCAAATAGTCGTCGATGTCGGCGATCGCTCCCTGCGGATCGCCCGACTGCCGGCGGCAGATGGCGCGGCCCAGGCGGGCATCTGCGGCAAGCTGGTTCTCCGGAAACTTCGAGATCAACGACGTGAATGAGTCCGCGCCCGCTTTGAAGTCCTGGCTCTTGAGCTGCGACCAGGCCTGGCCGTACAAGGCAAACGGAGCAAACGGCGACGCGGCGTACCTGGTGGCGACCGTCTGATAAGCGGCGATCGCCGCGGGAAAGTCGTCGCCGGCATAGGCCAGCTCGCCCAGGCGGTAGTGCGCCTGGTCGGCGAGGCTGCTATCGGGGATGTCGGCCAGCAGCTTCGCGAGCTTCGCCTTGGCGTCGGCCGGCTTGCCGAGCTTGCTCTCGGCGCGGGCGAGCAGCAGCAGCGTTTCGTCGGCCTGCTTCCACTTGGGATTGGCCGCCAGCGATGCACTCAGGGCCGTTGCCGCCTGGGCGAACTTGTCGGAGTAGAACTGGCTCGCGCCAATCAGGAACTGCGCTTCGGCCTGGTGATCAGGCGACTTGAGCTGGCCGGTGATCGGCGCGAGGGCCGCAATCGCGGCGTCGTATTTCTTGTCGAGGTAAGCGGCCAGCCCCGTCCGGACTCGCCAGGCGTCGCTGTCGGCGTGTCCGGCGTGCTTCTCGGTCAGCTCGCGGAACTGGCGCGCGGCCTCGTCGTACTTCTTTAGCTGTACGTTCGACTCGGCCGCGACGTACTTCACGTCGGGAACAAGCTTGTCCTGCGGATAGGCCGAGAGGAACGCCGCGGTCCGCCGCAGCGCCTCGTCGTACTGCTTGAGGTCCAGCGCCGCGAAGGCCGCGTTGTAGAGCGCCTGCGGGGCGAGCTCGTGCTGAGGCCGATCGGCGGCAAATTTGGCGTACAGCGCCAGCGCCTCCGCGCGCTTGGCTGGAATCTCATACAGGGCATCGGCCTGGTCCAAGGCCAGATTGGCCGCGAACGGAGCGTCCTTCGCCGCGGCCAGCTGCTGGCCGGCCAGGTCCGCCGCCTCGACGGCTTTGCCGCCCTTGATCAGAATCCGGCAGAGCCAGTGCGCCGCCTCTGCCGCGCCGGCGTCGTTCTTCGCCACGGCCTTCTCGAACCAGCTCTGCGCCTCGGCCGGCTTGTCCGCCCGGTAGTAGCACCGTCCCGCCGACAGCGCCGCATCGGCAGCCAGCGGTGACTGGGGATTCTCCGTTGCGAGGCGCGCGTAGAGCGCGCCTGCCTCGGCGAACTTGTCGAGCCTGGCCAGGCAGAACGCTTGCCGCGACAGGGCATGGTCCCTCGCGGCGAAATCCTTCACCGCGGCAACCTCTGCAAAAATCTTCGCGGCCGCGGCGGCGTCGCCCGCCTGGAGGATCGTCTCGGCCTTGCGCATCCGCACTTCGCTGGCCAGCGGCGCTCCGGCGAACTCTGCCAGGTAGACGTCGTACGTCTTGCCCGCCGCGGCGTGCTGCCCCAGCTCCTCCTGCGCGACGCCCAGGGCATAGAGCGTATCGGCCCGCCGCTTGGACTTAGCAAAATCCTTCAGCAGCCGCTCGTAGGCCGCGGCGGCCTCCTGCTTCTTGCCCTGGCCATAGAGCGACTCGCCCTGATAGTAGAGCGCGTCCTCGATGTGCTTGCTCTTGGGAAAGTCGATCAGCAGCGTTTGAAACGTGCCGGCCGCTTTGGCGTAGAGCTCGATCTTGCCGCCGGCGGCGAGCGAATACTGGCAGGAGCCCAGATTGAGAAACGCTTCGTCGCGCAGCTCGAACTTCGGATAGTCCTTCAGCACCTTCTCGAATGAAGCCGCGGCGGCCTCGAGCTGCTTGAGCTGGAGCTGGCAGACGCCCAGGTAGTGCTGGGCCTTTGCCGCCAGCGGATCTTTGGAATGATTCTTGAGAAACTTCTGCCATTCCTCGGCCGCCAGGTCGAAGGCCCCGTTGTTTTGAAAGTTCGCCGCGTCGCGATACAGCTGCACCGCCGCGGGCGAAGATTCGGCGGATTTCTCTTGGCCGCGGGCCCAACCGGCGGAAACGATCAAGACGATGGCCAAGCCGAGCGAAGTCGTTCTGAATATCAAGTTCATCTGCCGTCGTTCCCGTGAACGGGTCGCCTTGCAGCCGCAGGTCTTTGTCGGGCAAGCACTTACGGCGTGCCCCTCACCACAAACCGCCAAACCCCTAAGCAGCTTCCAGTTTATATGCGTAGGCGATGAGGGTAAAGGAATAGGATGCTTTGCGCTGCCCATTAGGTGGTCGCCGCGGCGGCGGGACGTTACAACGGCTGCTACCAGGCCGCTCAGGGCCGTCGTTTCCAGCGAACAAGGAGCAGATAGCGAGTCGTGGCGAGCGTCCTGGTAACTGGCGGCGCGGGTTTCATCGGCTCGCATTTGACCGAGGCCCTGCTCGCCCGCGGCGACCACGTCACGGTCATCGACGACGAATCGACCGGCCGGTTCGAAAACCTCGCCGTGGTAAAGGGCAATCCGGGGCTGACGCTCGTCCGCGGTTCCGTCGGCGATGCCAGCCTGCTCCGCCAGCACTTGGATGGCGTCGGCGAGGTCTATCACCTGGCGGCAGCGGTCGGCGTGGCGCTGATTGCCCGCGAACCGCTGCAGACGATCGAGCGGAACATCTATCCGACGCAGCTCCTCCTGGACGAGCTCTGCCGCCGGCACGCCGCGGGGCAGCTGCTGAAATTCTTCCTCGCCAGCACCAGCGAGGTCTATGGCAAGAATCCCAAGCCGACCTGGACCGAGGAGGACGACCTGGTCTTCGGCGCAACGACGCGGCCGCGGTGGTCGTACGGCGCAAGCAAGGCGATCGATGAGTTCCTGACGCTCGCCTGTGCCCGGCAGTTCGGGCTGGCCGTCGTAATCGGCCGGTTCTTTAACGTTGTCGGCCCGCGGCAAACGGGCGCCTACGGCATGGTGCTGCCGCGGTTCGTCGAGGCAGCGCTGGCCGGCCAGCCGCTGGTCGTACACGACGACGGCCGGCAGATCCGCTGCTTCGCGCACGTGGGCGACGTCGTCGCGGCGGTGCTGACGCTGATGCAATCGCCCGCCGCGCTGGGCC
>DASRJB010000636.1:0-2652 GCA_035649715.1 Pirellulaceae bacterium | reverse complement strand
TTGGTGATCTCGATGTAGTAGCCGAAGACCTTGTTGTAGGCGACCTTCAAATTGGCGATGCCGGTCTTCCGCGCCTCTTCGGCCTGGTAGCGGGCGATCCATTGCTTGCCGCCGGCCGCCAGGTCGCGGAGGCTGTCGAGCGGGCCGTGATAGCCGCCGCGGAAGATGCCCCCCTCGCGGGCCGCCAGCGGGCAGTCGTCCACCAGCGCCGACGCCAGTTGCGCCGCCAGCTCCGGGCAGGGATCGATCGCGGCTTCCAGCTGGGTCAGCAAGCCGGCAGTCGCGCCGGCGAGCGGGGTGCGTGAGCACCCCGATAACGTCGCAACGCCGGTTGCCGCTGCCGCGCCACCGGGAGGCTGACGCCCCCCGCTCGCCAGGAGCTCCTTCAGTTTCGGCAGCCCGGCCAGCGTCCGCGCCACGAACGACAGGTCCCGAGGGCTGGCCCGGCCGGTGGCCACGCGGGCCAGCAAGCGCTCCAGGTCGTAGACGCCGCGTAATTTCTCGCGCAGCCCAGCCCGCAACCCTTCGTCCGCGGCCAGATGTGCAACGGCGTCCAGACGGGCGTCGATCGCGCTGGCCTGGGTGAGTGGATTCGCCAGCCAGTCGGCCAAGAGCCGCGCCCCCAGCGGCGTCACCGTCTGGTCGATGACGGCCAGCAGCGAGCCCTCGCGGCTGCCACTGCGGATGGTCCGGGTGAGCTCCAGGCTGCGGCGGGTGGCTTCGTCGATTTCCAGCGCCTGGCCCGCGCGGTAGGGCAACAGGCGATCGAAATGGGCCAGGCTGGTCTTTTGTGTTTCGCGGAGATAGTCGAGGACCGCGCCTGCGGCGGCGAGCGCCGGGCCGTCGCGCTCGTCGAAGCCAAAGCCGCCCAACGTCGCCGTCTGGAACTGCTGCTGCAGGGTGGCGGTCGCCGTCTGCAGGTTGAACGCCCACGCCGGCCGCCGGGTGAGCATGGTGCGGCCGGCCACCGCCGCCGGCAGCTCGGCCTCTTCTGCCAGCAGGCATTCGGCCGGGCCGATGCGGGCCAGCTCGTCCGCCAACCGTGCGAGCGGCATGCTCGCCGCCAGGAACCGCCCGGTCGAAAGCTCGGCCCAGGCGATCCCCGCGCGGGAGTCGCCGTTGTCCTGATGGGCCGGCAGGGCCACGGCCGCCAGGTAGTTGCTCTGCCGCGGGTCGAGCAGCGCGTCGTCGGTCAGCGTGCCCGGCGAGACGACCCGCGTCAGCTCGCGCTTGACGAGTCCCTTGGCCAGCTTGGGGTCCTCGACCTGCTCGCAGACCGCGGCCCGCAGTCCCGCGGCGATCAGCTTGCCCAGGTAGCTCTCGAGCTGGTGGTAGGGAAAGCCGGCCATCGGCACGGGGTTTTCACCCTTGTCCCGGCTAGTGAGCGTCAGCCCCAGCACCCGCGCCGCAGTCTTGGCGTCGTCGTAGAACAGCTCGTAAAAATCGCCCATCCGGAACAGCAGCAAGGCCTCGCCGCAGGCCGCCTTGGCGTCCTGATACTGCTGCATCATCGGGGTCGCGGCCATGCGGGGGAATTTAGCGTGTGCGGCAGAGAGCGGGAAGGACGGAGAGAGGGGGCGACAGACCCAGTCCCTCCGTCCCTCCGTCGCTCTGTCTCTCCTTCTCTCCGTCACTCCCTCTTGGCTCCAACCGCTCGACTTTGATCTAATGAGCGCCGCGAGCGCGAAACATGGCCAAGCGCGACAACCATTACGAGGCGGCGTTCGAGGCCTGGCTGCGGGCGGCGCGCGTGCCGTTTGTGGCGGTGAACGAGGCCCGCCGCCCCGACGCGGGCCGGCGCTCGCTGAAGAACATCGACTTCATTGTTTCGCCCGCGGTGCAGCCGGAAAGCTGGCTCGTGGACATCAAGGGCCGCCAGTTCCCGACGGCCGGGCGCCAGTTCTGGCGGAACTGGTCCACGGCCGACGAGCTGGCCAGCCTGGCCAGCTGGGAAACGCTGCTGGGGCCGCAGTTCTGCGGCCTCCTGGTCTTTGCTTACCAGGTCGTGGGGGACCGCGCGCCCTTGGCGGCGGACGAGCTGTTCTTCTTTCGCGGCCGTCTGTACGGCTTTCTCGGCGTGCGGCTGGACCACTACAGCAGCTTCGCCCGCCCGCTCTCGACGCGGTGGAACACGGTCACGCTGCCCGTGCCGCAATTCCGCGCCCTGGCCCGGCCAGTGCGCGAGTTTTTCGGCGTCCCCTTATCTCCACCTGAGACTGCGGTCGTCCGCGGGTCGATTTCAGATTTCAAATTTCAGATTTCAGATTGCGATTCCAAATCTGAAATCTGAAGTCCTAAATCTGAAATTGCTAGACGCGTTGGCTCAACCGCTCGGTGAGCCGCCGCAGAGCGTCGCTGGCGTCGAGCTTGGGAAGGTGGGCCTGAATCAGGCTGAAGCCGCGGCGGTCGTTCCAGGCCTGGCCCAGGGCGGCGTCGAGCTGGCCTTCCGTGAAGACCTCGTAGCCGGTGCCGCCGCCCAGGATTTCGGGCAGCTTGTGGTACTTCCAGGGGTGAATGTCGTTGTACTTCCAGTCGCCGTGGTGCAGGAACCGCTCGGTGCCGTAGCCGCCGTTGTCGAGCACGATCACGATCGGGCAGCCGCCGCGGCGGACGATTGTGGAGAGCTCCATCCCGGTCATCTGGAACGCCCCG
>DASRJB010000635.1:0-2218 GCA_035649715.1 Pirellulaceae bacterium | reverse complement strand
AGGAATACCGAACTCACATTCCAGGAAATTATGACTTTTATGATTTCAAGGGCCGCGATATCTCGACACTAGTTGCCCCACGTATTGAATCAAAATCAGAGTTTCTCCGTTTGGTTTCGAATCCGCGAATTGCAATCGCAGCATGGGATCGAGAGGCAATCGGATTCTCAGTTCACCTCGATTGCACGTGGAGCGCTCTTGGTGTCGAGATTCGAATCACGCAGGGGAAAATTGATCGGGTGTCCGTCTGATAATAGTGGCTACTTCCGTCCCACATACAGCGTCGCAATTCCACCGGTCAGCGGCCAGTACTTGATGTTCTTGAGGCCGACGCCGCGCATCCGCTCGGCGAGGGCCTCGCCGTCGGGGAACTGGGCGACGGTCGCGGGGAGATATTCGTAGGCCTCGGATTTGTTGCGGGCGAAGAACTGGCCGACTCGCGGCAAGATGTGGTGGAAATAGAGCAGGTAGCAGCCGCGAAACGGCTGCCAGCGGGGCGTGCTGAACTCCAGCACGGCGACTTGCCCGCCCTCGCGGCAGACGCGCGTCATTTCGGCCAGGCCGCGGTTGGTGTCGGTCACGTTCCTCAGGCCGAAGGCGACTGCGACGATCGCGAAGCGGTTGTCTTCGAAGGGCAGGTTCTGCGCGTCGGCTTCCACGAAGGTCAGCTCGCTGCCGATTTTCGCGCGGGCCTGCTTGCGGCGGCCGATCTCGAGCATCTGCGGACAAAAGTCGGCCGCGACGATTTCGGATTTACCGCCCGTCGCGCGATGAAACGCCAGTGCCAAGTCTCCCGTGCCTGTGCAGACATCCAGGATCGGCTCGCCGGGCGTCGGCTGAAGCTTGCGGACCGTCCACGACCGCCAATACCGGTCGATGTTGAGGGACAGCAGGTGGTTCATGCGGTCGTAGTGCGGCGCGATTTCGCCGAACATCCGCTGCACCCGCGCCCCCGATTTGTCTATCACGCCGCTCGTCATGGCATAGAGTTTAGTTGAACGGCCGCGGCTGCTGGTTCGATGTCGAGTCGAGCAGCCGCCGCGACCGTGCGGAAGTCGTTGCTGCACAATGAGTTACGGCTGCGTTGGCGGGCGGCCGGATTCGCCGTTGGCGCTGCGAACGCTAACCGGTAATTAGCTGTCCCCTCTCACGTTATTGACCGCCGTTAGTACGATATTGTAACTGCCCGCCCCAACTGAGCCTTCCATGTCGCTTGCCGAGGCCGCCCGGCCGCCCGCTACCAGCCGGGAGTCGCCCCCATCAGCCGCGCCGGCTCGCCCTGCGCGCAGCCCGCGGGTTTCGCCGCGTGGCGACATGCGGTGCAGCATCGGCGACGCGGCCGCGTACAGCGTGATGGTCGGGATCGGCGAGACCTACTTCGCGGCGTTCGCGCTGGCGCTGGGGACCGGCGAGACGATCGCCGGCCTGGTGGCGACGCTGCCGATGCTGGCGGGGGCCTCGCTGCAGCTGGCGACGCCCTGGGCGCTCAAGCGCTTCCACTCGTTCCGCACCTGGGTCGTGCTCTGCGCGAGCTTGCAGGCGGCGGCTTTGCTGCTGATGCCGATTGCCGCCTGCCTGGTCGGCTCGGCGCAAGTGGCCTGGGTGTTCGGCGCGGCGGCGGCCTATTGGGCGGCCAGCCAGGCGACCGGCCCGGCCTGGAACACGTGGATCGAAGAGATCATCCCCAAGCGCGTGCGGGCGAACTTCTTCGCCTGCCGCGCCCGCATCAGCCAGTCGTTCACGCTGCTGGGCTTCGTCCTCGGCGGAATCGCGCTGCATGTCGGCAAAGCCCAGGGCTGGATCCTGGCGACGTTCACGGGCATCTTCCTGATCGGCTCGGCCTGCCGGTTCCTCTCGGCCTGGTTCCTCAACCGGCAGTCGGAGCCGTCGATCGGCCGCTATAGCACGCGGCACATTTCGTTTGGCGAGATGCTTTCGCGGACGCAGGGCGACGTGGGCACGTCGCTCGTCTGGTATCTGCTCGCCGTGCAGACCGCGGTGCAGATTTCCGGGCCGTACTTCACGCCCTACATGCTGGTCCACCAGCAGCTCGACTATTTCCAGTACATGGTGCTGATCGGCATCGGCTTTCTGGGCAAGGTGATCGCCCTGCCGTTGTGGGGCCGCGTCGCCCACTATGCCGGCGCGCGACGGCTCCTGTGGATCGGCGGCACGACGATCGTGCCGATCGCCGGGCTGTGGATATTCACCGGGCTGT
>DASRJB010000634.1:0-14178 GCA_035649715.1 Pirellulaceae bacterium | reverse complement strand
CTTGCCGCCGCTGATGATCGCGCCGGCGTGGCCCATGCGGCGGCCCGGCGGGGCGGTGCGGCCGGCGATGAACGCGGCCACCGGCTTGCTGATGTGCTCTTTCACAAACGCGGCAGCTTCTTCCTCAGCCGTGCCGCCGATCTCGCCGATCATCAGGATCGCCTCGGTCTGTGGATCGTTCTGAAACCGCTTGAAGAGGTCGATGTAGTTCGTGCCGACGATTGGATCGCCACCGAGGCCGATGCAGGTCGATTGGCCCAGCTTGAGGTTGCTCGTCTGCCAGACCGCTTCGTAGGTCAGCGTGCCGCTGCGGCTCATAATGCCGACCTTGCCCGGCTGATGGATGTAGCCGGGCATGATGCCGATCTTGCACTCGCCGGGCGTGATCACGCCCGGGCAATTCGGCCCGATCAGCACGGCGTCGCTCTTGCGGACCAGCTCGTAGACGCGGACCATGTCGAGCACCGGCACGCCTTCGGTGATCGCGCAGATGACTTTGATCCCCGCGTCGAGCGCCTCCAGGATCGCATCGGCCGTGAACGCCGCCGGCACGAAGATCATCGTGGCGTTTGCGCCGGTCTTCTCGACCGCCTCGATGACGGTGTCAAAGACGGGCAGCCCTTCGACGGTCTCGCCGCCCTTGCCGGGCGTCACTCCGCCGACCATCTGCGTGCCATAGTCCTTGCAACCCTTGGTATGAAACGCGCCCGCCTTGCCGGTGATGCCCTGGCAGATAACGCGAGTCGATTTGTTGATCAGGATGCTCATGGATCGGTGGTCGGTGAGTCGGTGGTCAAGTTCAGCCTTTGACTGCCGCAACGATCTTCTTCGCTGCGTCGGTCAAATCGTCGGCGGTGATCAGCTTGACGCCGCTTTCGCGGAGGATCTTTTTGCCCTCCTCGACCTCGGTGCCTTCCAGCCGAACGACCAGCGGCACCTTGAAGCCGACCGCCTTGCTGGCGGCGACGATGGCCGCGGCGATCGTCGTGCAGCGGGCGATGCCGCCGAAAATGTTGACCAGGATGCCCTTTACGTTCGGGTCCGAGAGGATGATCCGAAAGGCCTCGGTCACTTGCTGCTCGTTCGCCCCGCCGCCGACGTCGAGGAAGTTCGCCGGCTCACCGCCGTGCAGCTTGATGATGTCCATCGTGGACATCGCCAGTCCCGCCCCGTTTACCAGGCAGCCGATGTTGCCGTCGAGCTTGACATACGACAGGCCGGTGTTGCTGGCCCGCACCTCGGCCGGGTCCTCCTCCGACAGGTCCCGCAGCTCGGCCAGGTCCTTGTGCCGGAACATGGCGTTGTCGTCGAAGCTCAGCTTGCCGTCCAGCGCGATCAGCTCGCCGCTCTGAGTCACCACCAGCGGGTTGATCTCGACCAGCGAGCAATCGAGCTGTACGTACAGCCGGCAAAGTGCCCGCATGAACTTCTCGGCGCTGGCGACGGTCGGCCCTTGCAGCTTGAGCTTGTAGCACAGCTTGCGGACCTGGTAGGGCAGCAGGCCCACCTGCGGGTCGAAATGCTCCTTGAAGATCAGGTGCGGTGTTTCGGCCGCGACCTTTTCGATCTCGACTCCGCCTTCGCTCGAGACCATCAGCACCGGTTTCGCCACCGCCCGGTCGAGCACGATCCCCAGGTACAGCTCGCGGGCGATCTGGCAGCCCTCCTCGACGAACACGCGGTTGACGGTCTTTCCTTCGGGGCCGGTCTGGATCGTCACCAGCTCCTGGCCCAGCAGATTCTTGGCGACCTTGCCGGCTTCTTCGGCCGAGCGGACGAGCTGCACGCCCCGCTGCTGCGGGTTTCTCTTGATCGTCCCCTTGCCGCGGCCGCCCGCGTGGATCTGCGCCTTCACGACGGCCAATGGCCCCCCCAGCTCCTTGAATGCCGCGGCCGCTTCCTCGGCGCTCGCCGCCACCTTGCCGCGGAGCACCGCGACACCGCTTTTGCGAAAGATGTCCTTCGCCTGATACTCGTGGATTTTCATGCCCTGCGCGCCTCACGTGCCGCGAAAACTGCATCGAGCCGCGAATTATCGGGCACGGGCCTGCGCTTGACCAGTGGGCCGCGGCTAGGCAGCCGGCGTGAGGACGCCCTTGGGCGTGCGGAGGTTGAAGAGACCAAAGATTTCGGCCTGCGAGAGGCCCAGCGAGGGAGGCGCCGAATTCTGCCCGATGATCTGGGCAAACAACTCGCGCTTGTGCTCGAGGACCTGGTTGATCCGCTCCTCGATCGTGGCCAGGGCGAGCATCCGCGTGACCGTGACCGGGCCGGCCGCGCCAATCCGGTGGGCCCGGTTGATCGCCTGGTCCTCGACCGCCGGGTTCCACCAGCGGTCGAACAGGAAAACGTACTCGCAGAATTGAAGGTTGAGTCCCACGCTCCCCGCGCCGTAGCTCATCAAAATCACGTGCTTGGACGGGTCCTCCTGGAATTGCTTCAGCACTCCGTCGCGCTGCTTGCTCGGGACCTGGCCGTGATATTCGAGCGGTCCGAAGCGGCGGAGCTGGTGCTTCAAAATCTCCAGGCACTTGACCCACTGGCTGAAGACGATCGCCTTTTTGCCGCTGGCGGCGACTTCCTCCAGATCGGCCTCCAGCCGCTCCAGCTTCGAGCTCGCGCCGGTCGCCGGGTCGAAATTGCAGATCTGCTTCAGCCGCAGGACCAGCTCGAAGACGTGCTGGATCGTGATCTGGTCGCCCATCGCGTTCAGCTGCATCACGCCTTCATTTTCGGCCAGCTCGTAGGTGGCCCGCTGCTCGGGCGAGAGATCGAGCTCGGCATCGCGGAACATCTTGGGCGGCAGATCCGTCAGCACCATGTCCTTCGTGCGGCGGAGGATGTGTTCACGGACCAGCTCGGCCATTCGCCGCGGCGCGGTGCCGCTTCGCAGGTAGCCGGGCGAGAGGAACTCAAAGATGCCAACCAGGTCGTCGGGCGTGTTTTCGATTGGCGTGCCCGTCAGCGCCCAGTTCCGCGTGCGGCGGATGGAGCGGGCGATCTGGCTGGTCGTGCTGCCCGTGTTTTTGATCCGCTGGGCCTCGTCGAGCACAACCAGGTCGAACGCCAGCGATTCGTCGAGCACGCCCTTGTCCCGCATCAAGAGCTCGTAGTTGGCGATCTTGACCGGGGCCTCTTCCTGAGTCCACTGCCAGCGGCGCTTGGCCGCGTCCCCTTCGATGATCGTCAGTGGAATCTCGGCCGCCCAGAGATTGAACTCCCGCCGCCAGTTGGTTACCAGCGGCTTGGGGCAGACCAGCAGCACGCTGCGAATCTCGCCCGACCGCAGCAGCATGCGGATCGCCGTGATGGCCTGCATCGTCTTGCCCAGGCCCATCTCGTCGGCCAGCACGGCCGAATACCGCGGATAGAGAAACGCCACTCCCTGATACTGATACGGAAACGGCTCGAACGGAAAGTGCAGCGCGTCCGAGGCAAGCAGCGTCTCCAGCGGCGGCTGAAGCACGTAATACAGACGGTCTTCGAGCTTGATGATATCGCCGGGGGGCTTGATGCGCGTCGGCGGTTTTCCGTCGAGCTTTGGTCTTGGTGCGGCAGGAGGGAGAGAGGGAGGGAGGGAGAGACGGAGAGAGGGAGCTGCTTCAGGGAAGGTGAAACTGAAGACGCGGGGGCGACTGGACGGCGTTTTCACCGTGATCGTGGCCGGCGCTTCGGCTCTGAACCCCAGCGGTTGCGAGCGGACGACGATCGGCGCTGGCAGAGGCAGCGCGAAGTCAGTGGCCAGCGGCCGGGCCGCCAAGTCGAGGTCGATGGTGAGAGCTGAAGGCGGCACAGATCACCGAGTCCAAAACACCAAACACCGAACGCTCCGTCGCCGCCTACGCTGCCCGCGCCGCCTTCTGCGCCTCTTCCAAGGCCTCGCGAATTCGCACGAACGGCTCGCACAAGTCGAGGTGATCGGCCTGCGCGGGCCAGGCGGCGAGGATCGCTTGCTGATCGCTGCCATAGCCAGGCGTCGCGGTCACGTGATTCCGGCCCAGGCGAAACGACCTCAGCTCAGCAGCCTCGCCCTCGCGTACGAGCACCAACGGAGTCTCTGTAAAGTCGCGGGCCGCCAGCACGCTTTCGCTGTCGGTGCAGGCAACCAGCGGCGTCAGCTTCGAGCGGGCCAGCAAGGTTTGCCCAATCTGCTCGCCGTACAGGAACGGCCGCAGCGTGGGCCCATAGAGAATCTCCTGCGCCCGGTTCGGCTTCACCGGCGCGGTGCAGTGGAATTCCAGCGGCCGGCCCGCCAGGTTGAGCAGCAAATAGCCGCCTAGCAGGCCCAACTCCGCGTGTTCGACGACGGTGAGAAATCCCAGACAGGGAACCTGCTTCGCGGAGGCGCTCATGGGCGGCAGGATCGAGGTGGTCATTGTCCCCGGGCCGCGCGAGCGGCTTGGCAACAGGCGAATCATCGGGCCGTCGGGCGCGCCGTCTTTAGCCGCCGCGGCTGCCGCATAGCTCGCGTAACCGGCACAGACCGCCAAAGGCTCGACACCTTCCGCAGGCCGTGTATATTGAGTGAAGCTTCTGGAGTCCGATGAATGGCTAGCGAACAGCGGTTGTTTACGCCCGTTTTCAGCATCGACGTTTCGGCGGACCACCACGCCGCCGCGGCCAACACGAAGATCGACGCCAACGAGTTGATCGTCGGCCTGCTCAAGCAGCTCGTCGATGGCCAGCAGCGAGAGATCAAGCTGCTGGAGGAGATCGCCCACTACGTCGGCCTGAACCACAAGCAGCGGCAGCAGGAAATCGCCAACTGGAAGCAAGCCAATCCCGATCTGGCCCGCAGCTGCCGCATCGCCACCGAGGCTCTGGCCAAGGTCCAGAACGACCTGATCCACAAGCTGACCGAAGACGCCGCCGACAATCATGAGTCGATGGTCGATAGCGAATTCGCCCTGGCGGAGTTCGTCGATCGGTTCGGCCCGCGGATGGCCCACCTCGGCGGCATGCTGCACATGGTCAGCACGCTCAGCGCTCAGAAGGAAGCCCCGCCGGCCGAGACGGCGCAAGAGCCGTAGCCGATGCACGTGGAACTGGTCCGCACCGTGACCCGCGATGGCCTGCGGCTGGACGGCGCTTTCCATCTCCCTCTCCCTCTGGGCGAGGGTCGTGGTTCTTCGAGCTCATTAGACCCTCACCCTCACCCTCTCCCAAAGGGAGAGGGAACGGCAGCGGTCCTGCTGCACGGCGTCGCCGGCAACTTCTATTCGTCCAGCACCTTCGAGCCGCTGGTCCCGCGGTTGCGGAAGCTTGGACTCGCCGTGCTCAGCGTCAACACCCGCGGGCACGACTCGGTGTTCGGCGCGACCTTGGGCACCGTTCGCCAGCGGCTGGGCGCCGCGTATGAAACGGTCGATGACTGCCTGCTCGACATCGCAGCCTGGATCGACTTGCTCGCGGCTCGCGGCCACACTTGGGTGGTACTGATCGGCCACAGCCTCGGCGCGATCAAGGCCGTGTATGGGATGGCGCACGATAAATGGCCGGCGGTGTCAGCGGTCGTCGCCGTCAGCCCGCCACGGCTGTCGTGCGCGGCGTTCCAGAACTCCCCGGACAGCAGCAGCCCGTTCTTCGAGTCGCTGAGCACCGCCGAGCGGATGGTCGCCGAAGGCCGCGGAGAGGAACTCTTCACCAGCAAGTTCCCGTTCCCGCTCCTGATCACGGCGGCCGGCTACATCGACAAGTACGGACCGGCCGAGCGCTACAACCTGCTCCGCTTCGCCCACGAGCTGCCTTGCCCCGCGCTCTTCACCTACGGCAGCAAGGAACTAGCCGGAGGAGGCATCGCCTTCGATGGACTGCCGGAGGCGCTTCAGTCGTTGCCAAACAGCAGCCGCCGGCAGGTCGCCGTGATCGAGGGCGCAGATCATATCTACACCGGCCTGGGCGAGGAACTGGCAGCGGCGATTACCGATTGGCTCGCTCCGAGTATCATGGCGGCAACCTCGACTTGAACTCGCTCGACAAGGAACTCTGTCGATGATGCTTGGCCACATGGTTTATTTCACGCTCAAGGACCGCTCTCCCACGGCGGTCGACAAGCTGGTGGCGGCGTGCCGGAAGTATCTCACGGGCCATCCGGGCACGGTGTTCTTCGCCGCCGGCACCCTCGTGCCCGATCTGACGCGGCCGGTGAATCAGCAGGACTTCGACGTAGCGCTGCAAGTCGTCTTTGACAGCCGCGAGGCCCACGATGCCTACCAGGTCGCGCCGCGGCACGTGCAGTTCATCGAAGAGAACAAGCCCAACTGGGAGCGAGTGCGGGTGTTCGACGCCTACGTGAGCTAGATCGGCGCCAGCTGAACGGAGCGGCGTATGGCCATCAAGTACGGCCGCGCGAAGCATGTGGAATCCGTCACAGCGGACGACTGCGTAAAGCATCCCATCTGGGTGATGGCACACCGCTCCAAGTTTCACGAAGAGGGCGTGCAGCCGATCGTCAACAAGGTGAATGTGGATCGCGAAGTGCTCCGCGCGCGCGTCCCGATCATCGCGGTCCAGATCGAAGGCACGGATATTTACGGCCTGGCGTGCTACGACCACGACAGCCATGATTTTTCCTCGCTCGCGCTGTTGATTGGCGGCAAGTGGGTCGATGCCTTCGACAAACGGACCAGGCTGGAATTTCCCGTGACGTTTGCCGTGCTCCCTCAGATCATGGGACAGGCTGGCGTCCGTTTTGTCTGGAAGTCTCGCAAAGCGGCGCTGCAGCGAGAGGCCGCCCGCCGGTCCGTCAAGCGCGGTTAATGGCCGGCGAATTCGGCACAATCGCGACAGGCGGCCTGCTGCGCGTGGGCCCGGCCGCCTCTTCTTCTGCGCAATCGCTACAAGAGTCAGCGCCGGGCTGCTGGGCGACATAGCTTTGCAATTGGGAGAGAAAGCAACTCACCAGATCCCATTCCGCAGAGGAGTAGTCGCCCATGCGTCTTCGAATCCTCATCATTTGTGTCGTGACCCTGATCGCGTTTGGCCCCGATGTCGCCTTGGCCAAGGGCGGCAAGGGCGGCGGCAAAGGCGGCGGTGGACGCCCCAGCTTTGCCGGCGGCAAAGGCGGCGGCGGATCCACGCAGCAATCCAAGGGGGGCGGCGGCAAGCTCGCTACCGCTCCCTCCGGCAAAGAGCACAAGGAGTTCAAGGAGCACAAGGAGCACAAGGAGCTGAAGGAGCACAAGGACCATAAGGACAAGCTCGCCGACTCGGGAAAGACCAACGACAAGCTGGCCAAAAAGGACGGCAGCTTCCCGACGGACTCGGGCGAGACCTACAACAAAAAGCAGAAGCAGCTGGAGATCGAGCAGCGGAACCGCGACAAGCGGCTGGCGCAGGCCGAACACCTGCGGCAGATCGCCGAGCGGAACGGCAACGAGCAACTGGCCGCCAACGCCGACCGGATGGAGGCCTTTGCCCACGACCACTACGCCCGCCGCGTCGCCCAGCTCGAGAAGTTCGGCGTGACCGATCCGGCCTTGGATCCGGGCGGCGTCATCGACCCGCTGAACGATCCCGCCGGCGAATTCCCCGAGCTGCCGCTCGTGCCAGACCTGCCGCCGCTCCCGGAGCTGCCCCGGCTGCCGCTGCTTCCGCGACTGCTGCCTTGATCGTTACTTGAGCGGCTGCTTTCTTAACGCACGCCCCGGCCTCGCGCCGGTGTGCGTGCCACGGTCGAGGACGAGCTGGCCGTTGACGACCACGTACTCGATCCCTTCGTTGTAGTGGAAGGGATCGGTGTAGGTCGCGCGGTCGATGACCTTGGCCGGATCGAACAGGCACAGGTCCGCCGCGAGCCCCTCCCGCACTTCGCCGCGATCGCGGAGGCCGATCTTGGCCGCGTTGAGCGAGGTCATTTTGCGGACGGCCTCTTCCAAGGTCAGCAGCTTCCGCTCGCGGGCATAAACGCCGAGCACCCGCGGGAACGTGCCAAAGTTCCGCGGGTGCGGATTGCCGCGCCGCAGCGAGCCCTCGGTCGCATACGCCGAGCCATCGGAGCCGATCGAGCACCACGGCTGCCGGAGGGCATAGTTCATGTCCTCCTCCGTGTGGTGGGCATAGACCGTCGGCACCGAACCCTCCTCGTCGATCAGCAGGTCGAAGAGCACGTCGAGCTCGTCAGGCTTCTTCGTGAGGTTCATCGTCCGCAGGGCGATCACGCGGTCCATCGTCTGCCCTTCGTACTGCGAGCGGCCGCTGATGAGCATCCGCGACCAGTCGCCGCCGACTGCCGTGAAGTGGTTGTACCAGCCGGGAATGCCGCCGCGAATCTCCTTCTTCATCCGTTCGCGATCCGCGGGATTCTTGAGGCGAGCCAGGAACTGGCTCTTGCCCCCTTCGTGGGCCCAGGGCGGGATGATGCTGGCCAGGTCGTTGTTGCCGCGAGTGTAGGGATAGATGTTGGTCTGCACGTTGACACCGCGGGCCCGGGCGGCCTCGATCAGCTCCACGATCTCTTTCATCCGGCCCCAGTACTGCTGATCGGCGATTTTGACGTGGATGATGTCCACGGGGATTTTGGCCCTCTCGCCGACGGCGATGGCCTCGCGGATGGCGTCGAAGACGCCGGTGCCTTCGTTGCGGTTGTGGGTCGAATAAAGGCCGCCGAACCTGGCCACGGGCTCGCAGAGCAGCACCAGGTCGTCGGTCGTGGCCAGCGAGCCGGGCGGCATGGTCAGCATGGTCGAAAGGCCGATCGCGCCCTCCTGCATCGCCTGCTCGACGAGCTTCTGCATCTCCTTGAATTGCTCGGAGCTGGGCCGCGCGTGCGATTCGCCCATCACCGATTCCCAGACGTTGTCGATCCCCACGTAGGAAACCACGTTGACCGACACGCCGGCCTGGTCGATGGCGGCAAAGTAGTCGCCGAGCGTGGTCCAGGTGACCGGCTTGCCGCCGGCGAGCACTTTCTGCGGCGACATCTTGCCCACTCGCGGGCCGGCGCTTGAGCCCTCGCCGAGGACCTCGGTCGTCACGCCTTGCCGGATCTTGCTCTGGGCGTGGCCGTCTTCCAATAGCAGCGTGTCGGAGTGCGAGTGCATGTCGATGAAGCCGGGCGCGACGATCAAGCCGGCCGCGTCGATCTGCTTCGCCGCCTTGCCGGCTGGGACTCGGCCGACGGCGACGATCTTGCCGCCGGCCACCGCCACGTCCCCCGTGAACCACGGATTCCCGCTGCCATCGACGATCCGCCCGCCCTGAATGAGCAGATCGTAGGTTGCGTCCTGAGCGGCAGCCGGCGGGCCCGACACGATTCCCAGCACCAAGGCGACAAGCAGCAAACAGCGCATGGCAGCCTCGCTAGTTGAAACAGCAATTTGCCGGAATGTAACGCGCCGCTTCCGCGCGCTGCAAAGCCCCGTGCCGGCCAGGTCTTGGGCAGGTCGGCCGATGTCGCAACTACTCGACCCGCGCATTCTTCGCCGGGTCCGGCAACTCGGTGGCGAATAATTCGGCCGCGATTGGTGAAATTCGCAGGCTTTTCCGCACTTTTGGCCGCGAATTATTCGCCAATCTGCCTCGATACCTGCGGATCTGGCGAACAATTCACGGTCGCCGCTCGCAAGTGCCTTACGACATCAGCACTTACAGGCGAAATGGCGGTGGCGAATAATTCGCCGCTGCACCGCCCTGCATTCGTGACCAGCCCGGCTGCGCGCAGCAGCACACGCCAGGCTCAGGCGGCCGCCCGCTGCGAATTTCCAAAGAACCAAGCCCGCCACCTGTCAAAGTGGCAGTCCACCACTCAGTGAAACTTTACTGCAAATAGCGTACCAAAGTACACATACGCTCGGTTTTGCTTCCTCGCCGGCCGGGACCAGGTTTGGTCCCGGCTAAGGACCGCCGGCTAGACCTTTTCGGGGATCCGCATCGCGTAGAAGCTGCGCCAGACGAAGTACAGGGCGACGGCCAGCATGAAGATGCCGACGAAGGGGATGTAGTTGGTCGTTTGCTTGGCGTGCGATTCGAGCAGCCGGCCGACGGCGATCTCGACGGCCAGGAGGCCGAACAGCGTCGAGAACTTGATGATCGGGTTGAGGGCCACACTGGTTGTGTCCTTGAACGGGTCGCCGACCGTGTCGCCGACGACCGTCGCGGCGTGCAGCGCGGTGCCCTTCTCCTTCAGATCGACCTCGACCAGCTTCTTGGCGTTGTCCCATGCGCCGCCGGCGTTGGCCATATAGATCGCCTGGAACAGGCCAAACACGGCGATCGAAATCAGGTACGCGACGAAGAAGTTCGGATCGAAGAAGGCGAAGGCCAGCGTGATCGTCATCAGGGCGATGAAGATGTTCCACATGCCCTTCTGGGCGTATTCGGTGCAGATGCGGACGACCGTCTTGCTGTCTTCCAGGTCGGCCTCCTTCTTGTCGAGCTTCATGTTCTTCTTGATGAACTCGACCGCCGAGTACGCGCCGGTGGTGACGGCCTGCATCGACGCGCCACTGAACCAGAAGATCACCGACCCGCCGCAGATGAAGCCCAGCAGCACCGGGGCGTCGGTCAGGCTGAGCTGCAGCAGGCTCTTGCCATCCACGATCGTCTTTTCCAGCAGCAGGATGATCGCGAAGATCATCGTCGTCGCGCCGACGACGGCCGTGCCGATGAGCACCGGCTTGGCCGTAGCCTTGAACGTGTTGCCCGCCGAGTCGTTGGCTTCGAGGTAGTGCTTGCCCTGGGCAAAATCGGGAACAAAGCCGAAGTCGCGCTGAATCTCCTGCTTGATGTTCGGCACGTGCTCGGTCTGAGCGAGTTCGAAGATCGACTGGGCGTTGTCGGTGACCGGGCCGTAGCTGTCCACGGCGATGTTGACCGGGCCCATGCAAAGGAAGCCGAAGGCCACGAGGCCAAACGCAAAGATCGAGGCGTGCGGGCCCATCACGTCGCCCAGGCTCTGCTCGATCCCCAAAAAGCCCATTGGCATGCTGACGAAATAGGCCACGCCCATCAGCCCGGCGATCAGCATGCCCTTCCAAAACGCGCTGAAATTGCCGGCCACGATGCCCGACAGGATCGTCAGCGAGGCGCCGCCCTCGCGGGAGGCGGTGACAATCTCGTGGACGTGCTTGCTGTGCGAGCTGGTGAAGACTTTCGTGAATTCGGGGATCAAAACGGCTGCCAGCGTGCCGCAGCTGATGATCGTGGCCAGTTGCCACCACAGGTGCGGCAGCGCGGTCGTCACGCCGCCTTTGACGACGGACAGGTCGCGGATCAAGAGCCAACTCATGCCGAACGACGTCGTGATGCAGAGGATCGACGCGATCCAGATCAGGCGGGTCAGCGGGTCCTCGAAGTTGAACTCCTTGAGTCCCTTGTACTTCGCTTCGGAGATGGCCTGGTTGATGAAGTACGAGACGCCGGACATGAAGTCCATCAGAAACCGCATCGCGAAGATCCACACGATCAGCTTGGCCTGCAGATCGAGGTAGTTCGTGACCCCCGAAGCCTGCGTGATGGCCAGCACGATAAACGAGATCAGGGCCACCCCTGTCACGCCGTAAGTCTCGAAGCCGTCCGCCGTCGGGCCAACCGAGTCGCCGGCGTTGTCGCCCGTGCAGTCGGCGATCACGCCGGGATTCCGCGGATCGTCCTCCTTGACGTTGAAGACGATCTTCATCAGGTCCGAGCCGATGTCGGCAATCTTCGTAAAGATGCCGCCCGCGATGCGGAGGGCCGAAGCGCCCAGCGATTCGCCAATCGCGAAGCCGAGGAAGCACACGCCGACGACCTGCCGCGGCACGAAGAGCAGGATGATGACCATCATCACCAGCTCCAGCGAAATCAAAAACAGGCCGATCGACATGCCGGCTCGCAGCGGGATGTTCACCACGTCCCAGGGCTCGCCGCGGAGCGAGGCGAATGCCGTGCGAGCATTGGCATACGTGTTCACGCGGATCCCATACCAGGCCACCGAGTATGACCCGGCCATGCCGACGATCGCGAACAGCAGCACCAGGGCCAGCGTCACGGGCTTGGAGAGCTTCGGCCCGGCCTCGGCGGCCGCCGCCGCAACTTCGGACACCGCACCTGGCTCGGCTTCGTGGCTCGCGCCGAGGATGTAATAGGAAATGGCGATCGCGATCAGGACGAACAACATGAGCAGGAATTTGCCCTGCTGAATCAGATAGGTCTTGCAGGTCTGAAAGATGATCTCGGCCACGTCGAGCATCGACTTGTGAGCCGGTTGTTTCTTGATCTGATAGAGCTGGTAGAGGCTGATTCCCAGCGTGCCGCAGATGACAAGGGCGCCGATCGCCAACAAGTTCCAGGCGCTGATTCCGCCCAAGTTCTTGAAGTGGCCCTCGCGCAGATCGGGAATCGCCAGGTCGGCCTCGCTGGCGGCGAGCGTTCCGGCAGCCAGGGTGACTAGTAGCAGGGCGGCGCTCGCTGCGAGACAGCGCAGCCCGCCGCCAGAAATACAGCGCCGCAACCGGGGAGAGTCAAGCTTCGCCATTTTCCGTAATCCTCAGGGGCTTGTGCCGAATTTCACAAAGTCATCGGCGACGCGGAATCTTCAATAGCGCGGAACGAAGCGCGGGCAAAGCGGCCCACGCGAGACGACCGGTCATCCTCGGTGGCGTGAATCCTTACGCGATCTTAAGACGCAAAATGTAATGTATCGGTGCGCGAGGGGTCAACCACAGGACCCGGCGTGAGGGCGGGCAAATCGCACTAGAATGCGGCCCAGTCCGCTAGAGTTCACTGGGTCTCTGGCGGCGGCTGTTCGCCCGCGGGCTCGGCGGAGCCTTCTTCCGGCGGACTTGGTTTTTGCCGCTTTTTTTCAAAGAGCTGCTGCAAGTCGCCGAACGACCGCATCGGCTCGCGGCCTTCTTCCTGGGCCTTGGTGATCGGCTTGAATTTCTTGGGCTTGGTGGGAGGCCGCTCGATCGTCTGCGGATGGTCGTGCTGGGGACGGCCGCCGCGGCGCTGATCGCGCCGGCCGCCGCCTCCGCCGGCAGGCCGGGGCGGGCGCTGACCCTGAGGCGGAGCGCCGGTCGCGGGTCCGCCTTGGTGCTGATTCTGCGGCTGTCCGCCCTGCTGTGGCCGGCCGCCCTGGCCGCCCTGCCTTTGCCTCGGCGGGCGCGGCGGCCGCTGCTGTTGATCGCGCGGCGGACGCGGCGGACGCTCGGTGCCCGGCGGGATCGCGGTGAGCGAAACGCGGCGGCGGGACTTGTCGATATCGACGACCCAGACCTTCAAAATGTCGCCGACGCCGACCACCTCGTGTGGGTCCTTGATGAAGCGGTCCGCCAGCCGGCTGATGTGCACCAGGCCGCTGTCGGAAAGGCCGATGTCGACGAACACGCCGAAATCGACCACGTTCAGCACGGTGCCCGACAGCTCCATCGCCGGAGCGAGATCCTCGAGCTTCATGATCCCGCGGCGGAAGACCGGCGCCGACAGGCTGTCGCGCGGATCGAGGGCCGGCCGCGAGAACGAATTGAGAATGTCGCGCAAGAGGTGCGTGCCGACGCCCAGCTCCTCGGCGAGCTGCTGCACGTTCACTGCCTGCGCCTTTTCGGCGATCGGATTGCGGGGCGGCGGAGGAGGAGCTTGCGGAGTGGCGGCCGGCTCTGGAGGGGGTGGCGCGACTTCCGGTTCGGGAGGGAGAGACGGAGCGACGGGGGGACGGAGGGCAGCGAGGATGTCAGAGAATGGCACCGTCGCGCTGGTGGTGCTGACTACTTCGTAACCCGGTGGAACCGTCTCTCCTTCGCTCTTTCCCTCCGTCTGGCTGTCAGCCGCCGGCTCGGCGGGAGCCTCGCTCTCCCGAGCCTCCGACTCCTGAGCCCCGACCCCGGACTCCCGACTCACCAGCTCCGCTGCGAACTCCTTCTTCGGCTCCTCCTTCACCGGCGCGGGAACGACGTGGGCCAGGTCGGCGACGCCAGCGCCCATCTTTTCCAGGACGCGGCGGGCGATGTCGTAGCTTTCGGGATGGATCCAGGTAGCATCGAGCGGATTCTCGCTGCCGATCACTTTGAGAAACCCGGCGGCCTGGACGAATGTCTGGTCGCCAAAGCCCTGCACTTGCTTGAGGTCGTCGCGGCTCTTGAAGGGGCCCTTGTCGCGGCGGTGCTCGTACACCCGGCGGGCCGTGAGAGCGTTCATGCCCGACACATACCGCAAGAGCGCGGGGCTGGCCGAATTCACATCGACGCCCACGAAGTTCACGCA
>DASRJB010000633.1:0-6840 GCA_035649715.1 Pirellulaceae bacterium | reverse complement strand
CTGGTGCAGTTTCCACTGTCCAAGGAACTGGCGGCGGCCGGGCCGCTGCGTCTGATTGAAACGACCGGCGGAAAAGAGACGCCCGCCCTGGCCCAGGTCGATCCGCTGGGCAACCGGCTGTGGTGGGTCGCCGGCGGCGTGCTGGCGGCCGGAGCGAAGCGGACCTATCGGCTCGAGGCCGGCGAGTCGCCGGCAGCCCCGGGCATTGCCGTCGCCGAATCGGAGCGAGCGGTAGCAGCCAGCTGCGACTCGCGGCCGCTCTTGCAATATGCCAAGGCCCACGTCGAGCCGGCTTCGCGAATCAATCCGCGCTACGGCCGCAGCGCTCACCTGCATCCCGTCCGCACTCCCAGCGGGGCGATCGTGACCGATGAGTTCCCGCCGGACCACCTGCATCAGAGCGGCATTTTCCTGGCGTTCACGAAAACGGAATTCAAAGGGCACGACGTCGATTTCTGGAACCTCGCGGGCGGCAAGGGCCGCGTCCGTTGCAAGTCGGTGAAGGGTGTCAGCAGCGGTCCCGTCTTTGGCCGCATCCTCGCGGAGCACGAGCACGTCGATCTGACGGCCGCCGACGCGACGGCCGGCGTCGGTGCAAAATCGGGAGGCGACGTCGCCCTGAATGAAACCTGGGAGGTGCAGATCTGGAACGTTGGAATGAAGTCGGGCTACTGGCTGCTGGACATTACCTCGCAGATCACTTGCGCCAGCGACCAGCCGGTCAAGCTGCCGGAGTATCACTATGGCGGCATGGCGATCCGGGCCGCGCGTTCATGGACGCCAAACGAGGTTCGGTTTCTGACTTCGGAAGGGGACGAGCGCGTCAAGGGCAACCAAACCCGTCCGCGGTGGTGCCGCGTGAGCGGACTGGTCGATGGCAAGCCGGCTGGCATCACGCTCCTGACCCATCCGGGCAATTTCCGCTTTCCCGAGCCACTGCGAGTTCACCCCACAATGCCCTACATGGTCTATACGCCCTCGTTTCTCGGCGACTGGGAGATCAAGCCGGGCACGCCGCACGTTTCGCGGTATCGCTTCGTAGTCCACGACGGGGAGCTCTCTGCAGAAATCCTGGAGCGGCTCTGGCAAGACTATGCCCAGCCGCTCACGGCGAGTGGCACGTAAGATTTCCGAACTGTCTGGCGGCAGGCGGCGATGTTGACTGGCTATTCGCGCTTCCCGCTGCGCGCGAGTCGAGAGGCGAGAGTCTCGCCCTAAGTGCTTGCCGCCGAAGCAGTTGCGACATATCGACGAGGGCAAATGTTGGGCGAATTCGAGCCTGGGTTCGCTCGCGCACTTGCTTTTCCAACCGTCCAACCCTTAACCGAACCAACACCCATTCTAAAATTAGGCGCGGTAATGGTTTGCATGCGTTTACATCGTGAGACGAGGCTGTGCTGTCATGCTTGTGCTATCGCGGAAGCGGGATGAACGGATTGTGATTGGCGACAATATCGTCATCACAGTGGTCGAGGTGCGCGGCGATAAAGTGCGGCTGGGGATCGAAGCGCCGACCGAGGTGCCCGTCCACCGGCAAGAGGTCCTGGATGCCATGCGCCGCAATGCCGGCCAGACGCCGCCCAGCGTGCCGCCGACCGTCGCCTAGCACTTCAATCTCAAGCGGCTCGGGCCAACGGGGCCGCCGCGCCCAATTTCAGACCTTCGCGGACAAAGCTGAATTCCAGACCGCGCGGCGAAGCAAAGACGCAGACGAAACCATTGGCCTTCAGCTGGCGCACCAGTTGCATTCCCTCCGCGAACGATCGCGAGGGAAAGTGATAGTGGATTTCGACCAGGAGCTGATCGACCTCGATGCCGCTGGCGATCAGATCGGGGATCGCTTCGAACTCGCTGCCCTCGACGTCGAGCTTGAGCACGCCCAAGCGGTCGTGGCCGAGCTGCCGCATGATGGTCGCCAGCCGATAGACGCGGCCGCTCACCGGCGGGCGGCGATCGAAGGGCCGCCAGCGCTTCTCTTGCGAATAGTGCGTATTGCCAATCCTGCGCGGCGGGTGGAAGTCGAGCTCGCCGTCGAAGTTCGAGATGCCGAAATCGTGGAAGATGAACTGCGGCGGCAATTGCTGCCGCGCCACCCAGGCGATGCTCGCCGGCGTGGGATCGAACGCGTGCACCGTGACGCCGAACCGGCGGATCATGTGCAGGTCCCAAAAGACCGTGTCGCCGACCCCGAAGGAATAGACCGGCTGACTGGCGTCGATCGCTGCGGTGACCATCGCCCAGCCGCTGACCAGGCTCGTGCAGGGGCCCGAGGCGTCCACCACGCGGGCGCTCCGCAGGCGCTGCTGGCGGAGCGAGTGCTTGAGGAACTTCAGCATGCTGCTAGCTGGTCGATTTGGCGCGGATGTTACTCCCTGCGGGGCATATCGACTAGAGAGATAACAATTAGCCACTGAAAAACCCGCTAGAACGGCCACGATTTGCCGAGGGCCGCTTGCTGCAGGCCCGCCAGCTGCCGGATGCCCGCCTTGGCGAGCTTGAGCAGCGCGGCGAGATCGTCGTCGCCGAAGGTGGCTTCCTCGCCCGTGCCCTGAATCTCGACAAAGCGGCCAGCGCCCGTGATCACGACGTTCATATCGACGTCGGCCTCCACATCCTGGGCGTAGTCGAGATCGAGCGCGGGCTTGCCGCCGACGATGCCCACGCTGACGGCGGCGACGCTGCCGGTCAGCGGAAAGCGGCTCGGATCGGGCAGCTCCTTTTGCACGGACCGGAGGCAATCGACCAGGGCCACGAACGCGCCGGTGACGCTGGCGGTCCGCGTACCGCCGTCGGCCTCCAGCACATCGCAATCCACGAGGATCGACCGCTCGCCGAGTGCCGCCAGATCGGCCACCGAGCGCAGGCTGCGGCCGATCAGCCGCTGGATTTCGGTCGTGCGGCCGTCGAGCTTGGCCCGCTCGCGGGCTTTGCGCGGGCTGGTGCTGTGAGGCAGCATGTTGTATTCGGCGGTGATCCAGCCCTTGCCTTTGCCCTTGAGCCAGTCGGGCACTTTCGCCTCGACGCTGGCCGTGCAGAGGACGGTCGTGTTCCCGGCCTGGAACAACACGCTGCCGGGCGACATCCGCGTATAGTGCCGCTTGATCTTGACGGGGCGGAGCTCGGTGGGCTTGCGCATGATGAATCAGTCAATCGCATTCAGCAGCCAGGCCAGCAGGCCCTTTTGGACATGGAGGCGGTTGGCGGCCTGAACCCAGACGGCGCTGTAGTGGCCGTCGATGACTTCGTCGGTGACTTCCTCGCCGCGGTGAGCCGGCAGGCAATGCAGGAACACCGCCCCCTCGGGGGCCTGCTCCATCAGGTTGGAGTTGACCTGATAGGGGGCGAAGATCGATTTGCGGATTTCGGCTTCGGACTCTTGCCCCATGCTCGCCCAGACGTCGGTATAGACGGCCATCGCCCCGCGGACTGCCTCGCGGGGATCGGCCGTCTGGAAGATCTTCACACCCTCGACTTTGGTGGCCAGTTCCTCCAGGAATTCGCGGGTGAATTGATACTCCGGCGGCGAGGCGATGGCGAATTCGACTCCCAGCTTGCCGCAGGCGATGGCCAGGCTGCGGGCCACGTTGTTCGCGTCGCCGACGTAGGCCAGCCGCTTGCCCTCCAGGGGACTGTGGATCTCGTCGAGCGTGAACAGGTCGGCCAGGGCCTGGCAGGGATGGGCCGCGTCGGTCAGCCCGTTGATCACCGGCACGTTGCAAAAATTGGCCAGTTCCTCGATCCGGCTGTGCGTGCTCGTGCGGCAGACGACGACATCGACGTACTGGCCGATCACCTGGGCAAAGTCGCCGGCCGCCTCGCGCTTGCCCCAGCCGACGTCCCCGCCGAGAAACAGCGCCGATCCGCCCAGATGGGCCATGGCACATTCGAAGCTGACCCGCGTGCGGAGCGAGGGCTTGTCGAACAGGAGGGCCATTACGCGGCCGGCGAGCAGCGGCTCGCGCAGCCCGGCCTGGAACTTGTCCTTGAGTTCCTTGGAGATCGCAAAGACCCGGTGGATCTCCTCGGTGGACAGATCGAAGACGTTCAAGAAATCTCGCATGGGGCGTGCCCCTCGATAAGACAGCAAAAAAACGAACGAGCCCAAAACGCCAGCGGGGGGCCACGCGGCCCCCCGTGCCACCTTCAAAGCACCAGGGGCGCTACGCCGGCCGCGGCAGCTTGCGGATCACATCGGCCAGAATCTCGCAACCCTCCTCGGCCTGCTCCTCGGTCAGGTTCATCGCCGGAAGCAGGCGGATCACGGTCCCGTGCGTGCAGTTGACGAGCAGCTTCCGCTCCAGGCACGCCTTGACCACCGGGGTGCCGTCAACAGCCAGCTCCAAGCCGACCATCACGCCGCAGACGCGGACTTCGCGAATCACGTCGCACTCCTCGGCCAGCGCGGTGAATCGGCTGCGGAAGAGCTCGCCGAGCTGCTTGGCGTTATCGAGCAGCCCGTCCTGCTCGATCATCTCCAGCGTGGCTATCCCAGCGCGGGCGGCGATCGGATTGCCGCCAAAGGTCGCGGCGTGCATCCCCGGCCGCAGCGCCGGGGCGATCTCGGGTTTGGCCAAGAGTGCTCCGCCGGCGATGCCGCCGCAGAGGGCCTTGGCCAGCGTCATCGCGTCGGGCGTGACGCCGAAATGCTGATAGGCGAACCAGTCGCCGGTGCGTCCACAGCCCGTCTGCACCTCGTCAAAGATGAGCAAGAGCCCTCGCTGATCGCACATTTTCCGCAGGCCCTGCAAGAAGCCCGCGGGAGGAATTCGCACGCCGCCTTCTCCTTGAATTGGCTCGACGAGAACCGCGCAGGTCTCGTCGTCGATCAACTTCGCGGCTGCTTCCAGGTCGCCGAAGGGAGCGTAGAGAAACCCGGCCACGAGCGGTCCGAGTCCTTCATGATACTTGGGCTGTGCGGTTGCGGTCAGCGCGCCGAGCGTGCGGCCGTGAAAGCCGCCGCTGAAGGTGACGATCTTGTAGCGCCCCTTGCCGTGCAGCCGGGCCAGCTTGATCGCCGCTTCGTTGGCTTCCGCGCCGCTGTTGCAGAAGAAGGCCTGGCCGCCAAAGCTCCGCTCCGAGAGCATCTGGGCCCAGCGGCCCTGCACGTCCATGTGCCAGGTGTTAGGCACGTGGATCAGCGTCGCGACCTGGTCCTGCACCGCGCGGACGACGTGCGGCGGGCAGTGGCCGAGCAGGTTGCAGCCCCAGCCGGGAAAAAGGTCGAGGTAGCGGCTCCCCTCGGCGTCCCAGACCAGCGAGCCTTCGCCGCGGACGAGGTTCACCGGGTAGCGGTTGTAGTTGCCGATGACGTAGCGCTTGAAGAGCTCGACCGTCTCGGAGGAACTAAGGTGGCTTTCGACTTCTTGAGCGGTGGCCATGAATGTCTTCTTGTAGCCGAATTCGCCAGAATTCGGCCGCGGTCGCATTCCTCCGAACTCTGGCGAGTTCGGCTACAGGAACGCCTCGGAGGGCGGTCCCTACATTCCTTTGACGATCTCCGTCCCCACTCCGCTGGTCGTGTAAATCTCCAAGAGCAGCGAGTGCCTGAGGCGGCCGTCGATGATGTGAACTTTGCGGACGCCGCGGTCGAGCGTGTCGAGGCAGGCTTCGACCTTGGGAATCATGCCCGAGTCGATCACGCCCGTGCGAATCAGCTCGCGGGCCTCGCCGTCCGTGAGCGAGTGGATGATCGAGCCGGGGTCGCTCTTGTCGCGGCGGACGCCGTTGACGTCGCTCATGTACATCAGCTTCTCGGCCCCCAGCGCGGTCGCCACCGCGGTCGCCGCCGTGTCGGCATTCACGTTGAGCTTGCCGCCCGTCGTCTCGTCCAGGGCCATCGAAGGAATCACCGGCACTTGCCCGGCGTAACAAAGATTCTCGATCGTCGTGCGATCGACTCGGGTGACCTGACCCACGTGGCCCAAATCGATCGGCTGCCCATTATCTCCGGGCAGCGTGATCCGCTCGCCGAAGAGCACGTTCGTCGTGCGAAAGTTCAGCGGCATCGCCCGGCCGCCGAGCTCTTCGATCTGGCCCGCGAGATGCTCGTTCGTTTGATAGGCCAGCACGTCTTCGACGATCTTCAGCGTCGCGTCGTCGGTGTAGCGGCGGCCCTTGATCTTCCGCGGCACGAGGCCCGCCGCGTCCATGGCCCGGTCGATCGCCGCGCCGCCGCCGTGGACCACCACCGGCCGCATCCCAACCGTCTCCATGAAGACGATGTCGAGCAGCACGTGGCGCAGGGCGTTTTCGTGCTCCATCACGCTCCCGCCGAGCTTGATGACCGTGATCTTGTCCCGAAAGCGGCGAATCCAGCCGAGCGCCTCGATCAGCGTATCGGCCTTTTGAATGGCCTCTTCCAACGCAGCAAAACTCCTCCGCCAGGAAAACGGGCAAGCGAACAGGCCAGCCGTAAACAACGGAGGGCAAGCCCTCGGCTTGCCCTGACGGCGAACGCAAACCGTGAATTGTTGTGTCGTGGCCCCAAGCTGTCAACGACGCGGCGGCGGAATTCATGGACAGACCAGACGCCGCTCGCCCCTGTCGGGTTCGCGCAACTGTGTCTCTGCCCGCGGGCTTCGCAGTTTCTGCCCGCGGGCTTCGCAGCTATCATGAACCCATGTTTACGGGACTCGTCGAGGAGCGGGGGACGCTCGCCAGCGCGGAAAAGAGCGGCGACCGCCAGACCGGCCTCAGCCTGCGCCTGACCGTGAAAGCCCCGCTGGTGGCCCAGGACGCCCAGATCGGCGACAGCATCGCCGTCAATGGCTGCTGCCTGACGGTCGTCAAAAAGTCCCGCCAGACGCTCTCGTTCGACGCCGGCAGCGAGACGCTCCGCCG
>DASRJB010000632.1:0-4249 GCA_035649715.1 Pirellulaceae bacterium | reverse complement strand
TCCAGCAGAAGATGTACGGCCCGGCGCTGTACCAGGCTTTCTGCGAGCTGAAGCAGACGTTCGATCCCGGCGGGCTCTTCAACCCGGGCAAGATCGTCGAAGCGCAGCCGCTGACCGCCAACTTGCGATTTGGCCCGCGCTACCAGACTCGGCCCGTCGAAACCGCCTTCGACTTCTCGGACTTCGGTGGCCTGGCGCAAGCGGCCGAGCAGTGTGGCGGCGTCGGGGCCTGCCGCAAGAAGCTCAGCGGAACGATGTGCCCCTCGTACATGGCGACCCGGGACGAGAATGACTCCACGCGGGGCCGGGCCAATGTCTTGCGGCTGGCGATCTCAGGCCAGCTCGGGCCGATCGGCCTGACCGATCCCGCGCTCTATCCCGTCCTGGATCTCTGCCTGGAGTGCAAGGCCTGCAAGAGCGAGTGTCCGACGGGGGTCGATCTGGCGCGGATGAAGAGCGAGTTCCTCCATCAGTACCGCCTAGGGCACGGGACAAAATGGCGCTCCCGGCTGCTGGCCAATGTCGAGCAGCTTGCCATTTGGGGCCATCGATTCGCGCCACTGTCAAATTGGCTGGCAGCGAGCCGGCCGGTCCGCTGGCTGGCGGAAGCGTGGTTCGATCTCGACCGCCGTCGCTTGCCGCCCGTGTTTGCTCAGCAAACGTTTCTGGAGTGGTGGCAGATGCAAACGGCGCTCGCCGGCCGAAACGTCCCAGACGACCGGCGACTGGCGCTGTTTGCCGATACCTTCACGAATTTTCACGAACCGGCAATCCCGATGGCCGTGGTGGAACTGGCAACAGCCGCGGGATGGCAGGTCACGGTGCCGCCGCGAGTTTGCTGCGGCCGGCCGCTGATTTCGAAGGGATTCCTGGACGATGCGCGGCGGCAAGCCGAAAAAACGGTGCACGCGCTGTTGCCGCTGGCCCTGCGCGGGCTGCCGATCGTGTTCTGCGAGCCGGGCTGCTATTCCGCGGTACGCGACGACCATCCGCACTTGCTCCGCGGCGAGCAGCAGCGCGATGCGCGGCTGGTGTCTCAGGCTTGCCTCACTTTCGAGGAATGGGCATTGCAAGCCGGCGATGCCTTACCACTGCAAGCCGGTCCGCCGAAGGTGCTGCTACACGCGCACTGCCATCAGAAGGCTCTCGTCGGAACAGGCCCCGCGCAGCGGCTGCTCATGCGAATTCCCGGCTGCGAGGTCGTCGATCTGGACGCGGGCTGCTGCGGCATGGCCGGCTCGTTCGGCTACGAGCGCGAGCATTACGAACTGTCGCAGGCCGTCGGCGAGCGACGGCTCTTCCCCGCCGTCCGCGAGGCCGCATCCGGAACGACCATTATCGCCTCGGGATTCTCTTGCCGGCATCAACTGGCCCATTTTGCGGCCACAGCCGCGGTCCATCCGGCGATTGCCCTGAACGCGCTGCTCAATAATTCAGCGGACACTTGTAAAGGAGGGTGAGCTACCATCCCAAACCGTGGCGCGACAGCTCGGCTTGCAGGCCGGCGAGATCGATCCAGCGGACGGCGGCGTCGTTTTCCAGGAGCAGGGCGAGGTACTGGCCGTCTGCCGTCATGTGCATTTGCGCGGGTGACTGCGGCAAGGGACCGGTGGCCAGCACGGGCTCTACCGCTCCGGCCGCGAAACGCCAGAGGCGCAGCGTCCGGTCGCGACCGCCGGTTGCAAGCAAGCCATTCTCCGCCGTTGCGATAGCAGTCAGCGCCGCGTCGTGCACAGCGTGCGCGGAAGCCCTTTCCAGGGAAGGAAAACGAAACACCGTCAGCATGCCGGCGTCGTCGCCGCACAGCAGCCACTTGCCGCCAGAATCGAGCGTCAGCGCACGGGCAGTCGAAATGAGCGGCAGCGAGGCGACTTCCTGTCGCGTGTCACGATGGAAGACGTGCAGGCGTTTGTCGCCCGTCGCGAAGGCAATCGCGTCCTGATCGACGACTAGCGCCATCACGGCACTGATCCGGTGGCTGAATTGTGCGAAACGATTCATCCAGAACGGCCGCGGTGTCAAATCCGGCAGCTCTGCCTGCACGATCTGTGCGGATGCCGGGCGCAAGAATGCCGGCGGGGCCTCGCAGGCGTACCAGATTGAGCCGTCCGGGCCAAACCGCGGCGAGGTTATCGAGGCGCCCTCGGCCAGCGCGGTCCGCTGTCCGCTGGCCACATCGAAGACCGCGAGCTGGGCGCCGTCGCTGTAGCTGGCCATGACCAGCGGCCGCCGCGGGTCCTGCGCCACTTCGCCGAACGTCCGGCCTTCGTCCCCTGTGCGGCGAAACAACTCCTTGCCCGTCAGCGCTTCGCGAGTGACGAGCAGCGAACGCTCGGGCTCGCTGGTTTCCGCCGTGGCCACGGTGGTCAGCCAGCGGCCCTCGTCGCGCACAGCGATGCTGGCCAGCGGAACCGATCCGGCCGCAATCGTCCGCCACAGCGGCGACTGCACGATCCGCCACCGCTGCACCCGGTCTCCCACAATGAGGGCCAGCTCCGGCTCGCGGGGGTGAAACGCCACATCCAGCAGCCGGTCGTCCAGCGACTTCTCTAGCAGCAACTGCCCTGACGGCAAGTCCCACAGTCTCAGCACGGCGCCCTGAGCGGCGACAAGCCATCGGCCTGACGGATCGATGTCTATCTGGGGCACCCAGTCGTTGCGCGGCGGTGCGGAGTCGGACATCTTGCGGATGGGCTCCAGGTTCCGGCCGGAGGCAATCAGGATCTCATGCGGGGCGATGGCCAGGCCGTGTCCATCGGGATGCGGCGCTAGCACCTGCGAAACGCCCGGCCAGGCCGTGATCGTGCGGACAATTTCCAGCGAGGCCGGTGACAACACCACGGGCGCGTCGGCCACCGCCAGGTATCCCTCCGCGATCCGGCGCAGCGCCGCGACTGATCCGCCTGGGCTGACCGTCTTCAGGCAGGCACGCGTGTCCACGTTCCAGCGTTTGATCGCGCCGTCGCGCGAACAGCTAAGCAGCGTCGCGCCGCCGGGTTCGAAAACGACGCTGCTCACGAGGTCGCCGTGCGCCCTCCACGATCCGATCAGCTTGCGCTCGCGCACGTCCCAGAAATGGATGAACCCCTTCAGCGTGCCGGCGGCGAACCGGTCGCCGTCCTCACTGAACGCGACGGACCGGATGCTCTCGTGACGCAGACCTTCGGATTCGATGGCCACCTGGTTCAGAATCGACAGCCGAAACCCGGGTTGATCGGCCGCGAGCGGAATGAACTCGATGGGAATTGCGACGTTCAGCGTCAGGAAGGTGGGCCGGTTATAGGCTGCCGCCAGGTATGAGCCCGTGGGGCTGTAGGCCAGGCACGACAGCTCGACTGTCTGGGGGTGCGAGGCAACGAGAATCAGGTCGTGGCCGGCCCAGCAATCGACAAACAGGCCCCGCAGCCGCAGCCGATCCTCTTCCGACCGCGCCAGGCTCGCCGCGCGGGCCAGGTCGTCGAGGTTCGCCTGGAGCCAGCCGACATTGCGGCGCACGTTCCGCGCGGCCGCGGCGCCCGAGAGCGCCGCCAATTGTTGCACGCGGCGGCTCTCCGCCTCGGCGGCCAGGGCCCGCTCGCTCAGCCGCTGGCCAACAAGAGCCTGCTGCCGGGCCTGGTCGCTCGCCGTCAGCCGCAGGCTGAACCACGTTCCACCGATGCTGAGCGCCAGCAGCGAGAGCACGATCGTGGCGGCCAGCGCGGCCCGGGCCGGGTTGCGACGGCACCAGCGGATGAGCTTGACGGAACTCGGCAGCGGCCGGGCCGTCACCGGGCGGCCTTCGTCGAACCGCTGCAAGTCCTCGGCGAAAGCCAGCGCGGTCGCATAACGACCTGCCGGCCCCTTCTCCAGACACTTCAGGCAGATCGTCTCCAGGTCGCGCGGCACGCGGCTGCTCAACTTACGGGGACTGGGCGGCTCATCGTGCAGGACCTGGTGCAGCAGCATCCGGACGTTGCCGCGGAAGGGCCGTTCGCCAGTCAGGAGTTCGAACAGGATGACACCCAGCGAATAGACATCGGTGCGGCGGTCCACCTGATGCCCTTCGCCGCGGGCCTGCTCGGGCGACATGTAAGCGGCCGTGCCGAGCACTTTGCCATCGACAGTCATCGTGACTTCGCCGGCTTCCCGCCGGGCCAGACCAAAATCCATGACGTGGGTCCGGCCCGCGGCGTCGAGCATGATGTTCGACGGTTTCAAGTCGCGGTGGATCACGCCGCACTCGTGGGCGTGATGCACGGCCCGGGCGACC
>DASRJB010000631.1:0-3346 GCA_035649715.1 Pirellulaceae bacterium | reverse complement strand
GCTGTGGCGCTGCGATCTCCAGCCCGGCAGCTGGCTCTACATTCCGTCGGGCTATTGGCACCGGGCCGAGGCCCGCGAGCTGTCGATTTCGCTGGCCATCGGCCTCGCGCCGCACTGCGCCATGGACGTGTGGGATTTTCTCCGCCGCGAGTTGCTGCAGTCGCTCGAGTGGAGGCAGAGGCTGCCGATCCTGGGCCGCGCGTCGCCACTTGCCCCGGACGAACTGCGGGCCAGGGTCGCGCAGGTGTTTCAGGCGCTGGGCAGCGATCTTGCCCACCGACTCGCCGATCCCGGCGCCGTAGACAGATACCTGCGGTCGCGCGGCGGCGAGCGGACCGCGGCCGATTTGTGAACATTGGTACGCTATTTGCAGTATAGTTCCCTTTGGCGCGGGCGGCTGCCATTTTGGCTCTCCGCCGCCTGCGGACAAGCTCTCTGGCAATTCGGTGTGTGGAATCTGCGGCGGAGTTTCCTCCGCTGCTGTCGCCCGCGAAATATAACGAAAACTCCCCGCCGGGCCCTCAAAGGCTTATGTTCGCAATGCCTGAGAACCGCCCGGCCCTACGCCGGAAGTCGTCACCTGTCAGGGACTTGCGGCGCGATCAGCGGCGTACGGGGTCGCGATCGAGTTTTTCGCTCCAGGCAGTTTTCGTTATATTCGCAAGCCAGCGTTTAGGGCAGAAAATCGATTTCCGAACCAGCGCCGTTACATTCCTGGTACGCGGCGTCACTCGCTCCCCGGATACGATGCACCAGGCCTCACATGCTCATGCCTGACCGCCTGATGCTTGCCGTCTGCTGCCTGTTCCTGGCGCAAACCGGCGCCGCCGCGGAGCCTCTGCCGGCGGGAGTCGTGTGCCTGCTGGAAGACAACGCTGCCGAGCTTTTACCGCTGCTATCGAACCCCGGCGGCGACTTAGGCGAAGGCGAAGTCGAACACAAGGTGGTGTTTTCCGGGCGCAGCGCCGTCAAGATCACGAGCTATCAGAAGTACTTCAACTTGCTGCCCGGCTGGGCCCACCGAATCGCCGAGAAGCCCGCGGCGGGCGAATATCGCTATCTGCGATTTGCCTGGAAGTCCGCCGGGCTGACGGGAATCATGCTGCAACTGCACGACGCCAGGGATTGGCACATTCGCTACGTGGCCGGCGCAAACAAATTCGGCTGGGCTGCCAACCAGGTTGCCGAGTCGCCGCCGCCGGAATGGACGCTGGTGACCCTGGACCTGTTCAAGGATTTCGGCGAGCGGGAGATCCACGGGATCGCCCTGACTGCCTTCGATGGCGCGGCCGGGTATTTCGATCACATCTATCTCGGCAGGACGATCGACGATCTGGACGCCATCGATGCGACCGGCCGCGCCGACGCCGGTCCCATCCAATTGACGCCCGAAGAAGTGGACAAGCACTTGGAGCAGCTGCGGAGCGCCGATGGCTCGATCGCTTACCGTGCGTTCTGGACATTGGCCGCCGGCGATGGTTCGGTCCGCGCCTTGCTCGCCGGCAGGACATCGGCCGAACCTGCTGCCAAGGCGGAGCCCGCCGCGATCGAGCAGTGGCTGAGAGATCTCAACGCCGATGAGTTCGACGTGCGCGAGAAGGCCACGATGCAGCTGGCGGCCCATCTGGCGGCTTACCGAGAACGCCTCGAGGAGGAGTTACGCCGCACGGCTTCCGCGGAATCACGCGCCCGCCTGGCCGGCATTCTGGCCGCTGCTCGCAAGCCGCTGACAGATTACGAAAGGACCGAGCAACAGATTCAACGCATCTTGCAGACGATCAAGCGGCGGCAAGGCTAGACACAATTGCGGCTCGCTGGTCGGCACAGCAGAATTGCGTTATGTCCGACGTGACGCGCATTTTGGCGCAGATCGACTCCGGCGATCCGGCCGCCGCCGAGAAGCTTCTGCCGCTGGTCTATGACGAGCTGCGGAAGCTGGCCGCGGCGAAACTGGCCCATGAGCAGCCGGGACAGACGCTGCAGGCAACGGCGCTGGTGCACGAGGCGTATTTGCGGCTAGTGAGGCCGGGAGTCGGAGAGAATCGGCTGCTGCCGACCCCCGACTTCCGACCCCCGACCCCTGGCTTCCGCTACTTCGGCGGACTGACCATCGAACAGGCGGCGGAAGTGCTGAAGACTTCACGGGTTACGGCTCACCGGTACTGGACCGTTGCCCGGGGTTGGTTGCACCAGGAGATCACCGGCGAACAGCGCACGCCGGCGGAATCCGCCGGATAATGAGCCGGCGGCTGGAGCGCGCGGGCCGCCGGCGTCGCATTGGATGATGAGCACAGCCGTTTGCTCAGGGAGTGCGGTTCCATGAAGGCCGAAGAAATCTTCCTGGCGGTGCTGGAGCGAACGTCGCCCACCAAGCGCGCGGCGTACCTGGATGAGGCCTGTGCGGGCAATGCCGCCCTGCGGGCCCTGGTGGAAGGCCTGCTGTATTCGCACCACGAGGCTGGCAGCTTCCTCGACGCACCGCTGTTCGACGCAGCCGCGACGATGAATCAACCGCACGCCGAGCGGACCGGTGCGCAGATCGGCCCCTACAAGCTGCTGCAGCAGATCGGCGAAGGGGGTTTCGGCGTTGTCTTTATGGCCGAACAGCTGGAACCGGTCCGCCGCAAGGTGGCGCTCAAGCTGATCAAGCCAGGGATGGACACGCGGCAAGTGATTGCCCGTTTCGAGGCGGAGCGGCAGGCGCTGGCCGTGATGGACCACCCGCACATCGCCAAGGTGCTCGACGCAGGAGCCACGGAGTCCGGCCGCCCCTACTTCGTCATGGAGCTCGTTCGCGGCGTTCCAATCACGCACTACTGCGACGAGAACCATTTGTCCGTCCGCGAGCGGCTGGGACTGTTTGCTTCCGTCTGCCAGGCGATCCAGCACGCCCATACCAAAGGAATCATCCACCGCGACATCAAGCCGACTAACGTCCTGGTCACGCGGCAGGAAGGGCAGCCGGTGGTGAAAGTGATCGACTTCGGCATCGCCAAAGCGCTGGGGCAGCAGCTCACCGACAAGACGCTGTTCACCGAATTCGCCCAGATGATCGGCACGCCGCTCTACATGAGCCCCGAGCAGGCGGAGCTCTCCAGCAACGACATCGACACCCGCAGCGACATCTACTCGCTCGGCGTGCTGCTCTACGAGTTATTGACCGGCTCGACGCCAGTCAGCAAGGAGCAGCTCAAAGCGGCCGCCTTCGACGAAATCCGCCGCATTATCTGCGAGGATGAGCCGCAGAAGCCCAGCACGCGGATCAGCACCGCCGATGCCGCCCCCAGCATTGCCGCCCATCGTCACACGGAGCCAGCGAAGCTCGCCAGCCTGGTGCGCGGCGAGC
>DASRJB010000630.1:0-10417 GCA_035649715.1 Pirellulaceae bacterium | reverse complement strand
GCGACCGCCGAAGTCTCGCAGGGTGGCTGGCTCGCCACCGGCGACCTGGGCCGGCTCGATGCCGACGGCTTTCTCTACATCACCGGCCGCAAGAAGGAAATTCTCGTCACGTCCGGCGGAAAGAACATCGCGCCGGTGTTCCTCGAATCGCTGCTGACGCAGGACCCGCTGATCCTGCAGGCGATGGTCGTCGGCGACGGGCGGTCGCACCTGGGGGCGCTGATTATCCCGAATCGCGACCTCGTGAAGGCGGAACTGGCCCGCGGTACGGCGGCCGACGAGCAAGCGCTGATTCGCGCACGGATCGACGCCTGCCTGGCGAACGTTTCGCCCTACGAACAGGTCCGCAAGTTCGTCCTGCTCCCGCGGCCGTTTTCGATCGAAGCCGGCGAGCTGACGCCCAAGCTCAGCCTCCGCCGTCAAGAGATTACGGCCCACTTCGCGGCCGAAATCGAATCGATGTACCGTGCCGCGGCGTGCTAAACTTGCGCTACCGTGTAGCCCAATTCGCCAGAATTCGGTCTGTCCGCTGCGGGTTCGAATTCTGGCGAATTCGGCTACGGAGCACATCGCATGAAATCGATCTGGCCGATTGCGACAGTCTTCGCGGCGTTGTTCGCCAACTTTGCCGCCGCGGCCCAGCTGGAATTGAAGGCCGTGGACAAGGCTACCGGCCAGCCGGTGGCCGCCCGCGTGCACTTGAAGAATGCCGCCGGCAAGCCGGTGAAGCCGCCGGGCAAGGCGCCGTACTGGAAAGACCACTTTGTTTTTGATGGGTCGGTAACCCTTGAGCTGCCTCCCGGCAGCTACACGTTCGAAATGGAGTGCGGTCCGGAGTACAAGCTCGGTAGCGGCTATTTCACGCTGGATCGCGACAGCAATGACACCAAGACGGTCGAGATGGTGCGGTTCGTTGAAATGAAGAAGGAGGGTTGGTGGTCGGGCGAACTGCACATCCATCGCCCGCCGGCGGAAATTGAGCTGCACCTGCGGGCCGAGGATTTGCACATCGGCCCGGTGATGACCTGGTGGAATAACCAGAACCAGTGGAAGGAAAAGGCGCTGCCCGAGCAGCCGCTGGTGAAGTTCGACGGCGACCGCTTCTATCACCTGATGGCCGGCGAGGACGAGCGCGAAGGCGGCGCACTGCTGTACTTCAACCTGCCGCAGCCCTTGCCGATCGCCGGGTCGAAGCGGGAATATCCTTCGCCGCTGAAATTCCTGGATCAGGCCCGGCAGCAGGCGGGCGTGCACGTCGATGTGGAGAAGCCCTTCTGGTGGGACATGCCGCTGTGGGTGGCGACGGGCAAGGTCGATTCGATGGGCCTGGCCAACAACCACCAGCACCGCGACGGGATGCTCGACAACGAAGCCTGGGGCAAGCCGCGCGATCCGGCGCGTTTTCCCTCGCCACACGGCAACGGCCGCTGGTCCCAGGAGCTCTACTACAAGCTGCTCAACTGCGGGCTGCGGATTCCGCCCTCGGCCGGCAGCGCCTCGGGCGTCTTGGCCAATCCGGTGGGCTACAACCGAGTCTATGTGCACGTGGACGGCGAGCTGACGTGGGAGAAGTGGTTCGAGAATCTCCGCAAGGGGCAGGTCGTTGTCACCAACGGCCCGCTGCTGCGGCCGCGCGTGCTCGGCCCCGGCGCACCGCCGCCAGGCGCTTTGCCGGGGCACGTCTTTACGGCTGAAAAGGGACAAACGATCGAGCTGCAGATGGCATTGCAGCTTTCGACGCGCGACAAGATCGACTATCTCGAGGTCATCCGGGACGGCCAGACCGTCCACGAAGTCCGGCTGGACCAGTGGGCCAAGGCCGGCGGCAAGCTGCCGCCCGTTGCGTTCGACAAGAGCGGCTGGCTGCTGGTCCGCGCTGTGACCAACAACGAGAAAACCTACCGCTTTGCCAGCAGTGGGCCGTATTATGTCGAGATTGACGGCCAGCGTCGCGTGAGCAAAGAAGCCGCCCAGTTCTTCATGGACTGGGTTTTCGAGCGGGCCCGCCGCGTCAAGCTCGACGACGCCGATCAGCAGGCGGAGATTCTCGCTACGCATAAGCTCGCTCGCGACTATTGGCAGAAAATGGTGAACGAGGCGAACGCGGAGTAGGGGAATTTATGATTTGGGATTTTAGATTTATGATTGGTTGCCTCGTTTAACCCGCAGCCGAAGGCGCAGGCGAATTCGGGGAGACGCCGTCGCCTCCAGCTCCGGGTTAAACGACAAAACTGCAGTCTGAAAACTGACATCCGAAATCCGAAATGCCCTGGCGCGACCTCTATCCTTTTCAGTCGCGCTATCTCCAGCTCGGCCCGCACCGGCTGCACTATCTCGACCAAGGCGCCGGGCAGCCGCTCTTGTTGGTTCACGGCAATCCGACCTGGTCGTTCTACTGGCGAAATCTGATTCGCGGCCTGGCGGGCGATTTCCGCTGCCTCGCCGTCGATCACATCGGCTGCGGACTGTCCGACAAGCCGCAAGTGTATCCCTACACGCTCCCGCGGCGGATCGACGACCTCGTGCAGGTTGTCGAGCGGCTCGATCTGACGGGTACGACGCTGCTGGCGCACGACTGGGGCGGGGCGATCGGCCTGGGCACTGTGCAGCGACTGCCCCAGCGCTTTGCCCGGATCGTGCTGTTCAATACCGGCGCATTTCCGCCGCCGTTTGTACCCTGGCGGATCACCGCCTGCCGCTTGCCCCTGGCGGGCACGCTGGCCGTCCGCGGCCTGAACGCCTTCGCCCGCGCGGCCCTGTCGATGGCAGTCGAGAAGCCCGAGCGGATGACGGCCGATGTCCGGGCGGGCTTGCTCGCGCCGTACGACAGCTGGGCCAGCCGCGTTGCAGTCGATCGCTTCGTGAAGGACATTCCGTTCTCTCCGCGGCACCCGACCTGGCAGATCCTGGAGCGGATCGAGGCGGGGCTGGACAGCCTGGCGCATTTGCCGATTCAATTGATCTGGGGCATGCGCGACTGGTGCTTTCGGCCCGAGTGCCTGGAGCGGTTTCTGAAGCACTGGCCCAGCGCCGAGGTCCACCGGTTCGAAGACTGCGGCCACTACGTCGTCGAAGACGCACACGAGCGGATCGTGCCGCTGGTGCGAGCGTTTCTGAAACGTTGAACGATGAAAGCTGCACCACCACTTTCGATCGGCCACTGTGCCACGCTGGCCTGTCTGCTGGAAGCGACGGCGCCGAAGGTCGGCAACGTACACCGCGGGGCCGACTTCGACGGCCTCACGTTCACCGATTTCGCGGTCAGCGCCGCGCTGATCGCGCCGGCGATGGAATCGGCTGCCCAAATCGGCGTTGGCCGCGCGGTCCTCCATGCGATAACGGCGACACGGTCGGTCGTCGCGACGAATACCAACCTGGGAATGGCGCTCCTCATCGCACCGCTGGCGGCCGTGGCCCGCAGCCGGCGGCTGACTACGGCCAGCGTCAGTGAGGTCCTGCAATCGCTGACGGCCGACGATAGCCGGCTGGTTTACGAGGCGATCCGCCTGGCGCAGCCCGGCGGCCTGGGGCAGGCCGAGTCGATGGACGTGGCGGATGGCGCGCCGCCGAGCCTGCTGGCGGCCATGCAGGCCGCCGCCGCCCGCGACCAGATCGCCGAGCAATACGCGACGAACTTCCGCCTCGTGCTCGACCGGCTGCTGCCCGGGCTCATCACAGGCCGGGCCAAGGGCTGGTCGCTCACCGAGGCGATCGTCCACACGCAACTGGCGTCGCTGGCTGAGTTCGGCGACAGCCTGATCGCCCGCAAGTGCGGCCAGGAGCTGTCGCAGCAGGCCGCGGCGCGGGCCGCGCGGGCTCTGGAAGCGGGATCGCCGGGCGGCGAAGCCTATCACGCCGCTCTGGCCGACTTCGACTTCTGGCTGCGGGCCGACGGCAACCGCCGCAACCCCGGCGCAACGGCCGACCTGATTGCTGCGGCCCTGTTCGCGGGCCTCCGCGACGGACTGCTGCCACCGCCTTGGAACTGACCGACCGATCACCGACCAACCGACCGACTGGCCACTATGTCCTACCGCGTCCGCCTCGAGAAAGAACATCACGTCTTCAGCGCCGCCCACTTCATCACGTTCGCGGGCGACGTCTGCGAGCGGCTGCACGGGCACAACTACCGCGTGGCGGTCGAAGTGGAAGGCCCGCTCGACGAGAACCAGTACGTGATCGACTTCGTCGCCCTCCGCGACGAACTGAAGACGATCCTCGACGACCTCGACCACCGGATGCTGCTGCCGACCGGCCATCCGCTGATCCGCGTCACCGAAGGCGCTAGCGAAGTGGAGGTCGTCTTCACGCCCGACGGCCGCCGCTGGGTCTTTCCCCACGGCGACTGCGCCATCTTGCCCGTGGCCAACACCACGGCTGAGCTGCTGGCCCGCTATATTGGCGAGCGGCTGCGGGCGGCGATCGACGCCCAGATCGGCCAGACTCCGGCCCGGCTGATCGTCGCCGTGGACGAGAACCACGGTCAGTGGGGAATTTGCGAATTGTAGAATCGCGGGCACGACATCCATGGGTGAATTCGGCATCTGCATGGGGCTCTGCCTGCTGGCAATCCCCGCGTTCTTCATCGGTCTGGTGCTGCTCACGGTCGCGGTGGCGATGTGGGAGCGGCGTGTCGTCTGGTATTTCGTGCCGGTTGATACGGCGACGGGCAGGCCCGCTGCGCTCGATCCCAACAACCCGTACGCCGCGTCGGGCGTGCCGCTGCCGCAGGTGCCGCCGCCCTCGGTGGACGCGTCGCAGGCCAACGCCGCGATGAAGACGATGGGTTTTGAATTCCTGGGCACGTGCGGCGACGCCAAGGGGGCGAAGTACCACGTGCGGTACGACTTCTGGGTCGCGCCCGAGCGCGACGTGCTGGTCAACGTCGGCTGCGGCAAGGTGATCGGCATCGACGTGGATGCCCGCTGGCTCTACACCCGCCTGCAGGACGGGCGAACGATCGTCACCGTCAGCGATCAGAGCGCCAGCGAATACGACCTCACCGGCCAGCGCGTCGAGGCGCTCGTTTCGGCCATCTCGTTCCAGCAACTCTTGAGCGCCCACCGCAAGCGGATCAAGGCGCAGTTCTCGCTGCCGCTGTCGTTCGGCCCAGATCCGCTCAAGGACTTGCGGACCGAAATCAAGCAGCGAGTCGATACGCTCGTCGCCAGCGGCTACGCCAAGCACCTCGATCCGCAGCAGGCGACTTGGAGCTATACGCTGCTGGGCGCGCTGCTGTTTGCTCCCATGGCCAACGGCCAGGCGCTGCGGCGGCAGCTGATCCCCGACAGCGGCCAGCCTTGATCGGCACAACCCGCCACGCGCAGCCCGCCTCCAGGGTCACAGCGCAGCCAGCCCCCAGAAATACATCACGCCGCAGTCAGGCGACCGGAGTCTTGACCGGCGCAAACGGCGCCAGGCCCTCTTCAATCAGCGCCAGCATGCGGATCTGGGCCTGAGCCGTGCCGACGCGCTTCTCCCAGTCGTTGCGGCTGGGGAATTCACTGCGGACGGCCTTGGAGGCAATCGTCGCGCTGGGAATGTCGAGTTGCTGGTCGAAAAACAGGCGATAGATCCGCTGCACGACGTGGCCCCAATCGTGCTGATACCAGCCCTTATACGGGCCGTCCGTCCGCCGGCGGCCATGATCGCGAAACGGCCGTTTGCAATACAGCCGGATCAGCATGGCCGCTTGCTCGCGGCGTTCTGCGGGAATTTCGGGAATCTCTGACATCGCTGGTCTCCAGGCGAGTGGGATGGACACTGGCTCGGAGAGACACCAGGTAACTAGCATTGTACTCGAAGGCGCCGCCCACTGCTCGCGGCAAAACGCCCTCGCTTGTGCGGAATTGCCCGGGTGGAAGCGAGCAAGCGCGGACGCTTGATCTACGGAGCAAGCAACAACCGGCTGGGGGCTTCGAGGTAGTCGATCACTTCGTTCAGGAAGCGAGCGGCCGTCGCGCCATCGACGAGGCGGTGGTCGTAGGCCAGCGAGAGGGGCATCATCAGGCGCACGGCGATCTGGTCATCGACGACGACCGGCAGCTGCCGCGAGCGGCCGACGAGCAGGATCGCCACTTCGGGCGTGTTGATGATGGGCGTGCTGTAGGTGCCGCCGACCGCGCCCAGGTTGCTGATCGTGAAGGTCGAGCCCTGCAAATCGGCCATGTTGAAACTGCCGTCGCGAACGCGCTCGGCCAGAGCCGCCAAGGCCCGGGCGGTGTCGGCGATGCTCAGTTCGTCGGCGCTGCGCAGGCTGGGCACGACCAGGCCCCGCTCGGTATCGACCGCGATGCCGATGTTGACGTATTCCTTGAAGACGATCTGTCCCTGTTCCAGATCGACCGACGCGTTGAGCAGCGGATGATTCCGCAGGGCGCTGGCCACCGCCTTGATCACGAACGGCAGGCTCGTCAGCTTGATCCCCTTCTTGGCGTAATCGTCCTTGCTGCTGGCGCGGATCTTCTCCAGGTCGGTCACGTCGGCGTCGTCGAAATTGACCACCCGCGGGCAGGTCATCCACGACTCGTGCATCTTGGCCGCGATGACCTTGCGAATCTTGGTCATCTTCTCGACGCGAATCGGCCCCCAGTTGTCGCGGGCCGTTGCGGTCGAGCCCTTTCCCTTGGCGGTTGGCGCCGCGGCGGCTGTCTGGCTGGCTTGCCGCACGACGGTGAGCACATCCTCGCGCGTGATCCTGCCGCCGGGCCCAGACCCGGTGACGCGAGCCAGATCGACGCCGACCTCGCGGGCAAAGCGGCGGACGGCCGGACCGGCGGCGACGTGGCCGTCCGTGGTCGGCTCTGGCAGAGGGCTAGGGCTGGGGCTGGGGGCTGGGGCTGGGGCCTGCACGGAAGCCGGCGCAGGAGGCGCAGGCGGAACTGGCGTGGGCGCAGCGGCTGGCCTCGGCGGAGACGGCGCTTCCGCGGCCGGTGGCAGCGCGGGAGCCGGTTTCGGCGGTGGCGCTTTGGCGGGCTTGGGCGCGGTCTTCGGCGGGGCCTGCGCGACATCGGCGGTCGCGCCTTCGAGCGTCAGCAGCGTCGCGCCGACGGGAATCGTCTGTCCCGGCTTGATGTGCACCTTGAGAATCTTGCCCGCCGCCGAGCTGGGCACCTGCAGCGTGGCCTTCCCCGTTTCCAATTCGACGATGCCCTGGTCCTTGGCGATCGTGTCGCCCTCTTTGACGAGCAGCTCCAGCACGTCGCCCGTATCGATGCCGTCGCCGAGATTAGGGAGTTTGACTTCGGTGGGCATGGATCAGTTTAGGACTTCAGATTGCAGATGCCAGATTTCAGATTTGGAGCAAGTCAGTTAGGGGAATCCCTCCTCAAATCTGAAATCCTAAATCTGAAATCTCATGCAAAGTAGGGATCGATCTTTTCCGGGTTTACACCGAGGTCCTTGATCGCTTGGGCCACAAACTTCGCCTCGAACACGCCCTGTTTGTGCAGCCGGTAGAGCGTGGCGATGGCGATCGATTCGGCATCGACCTCGAAATGCCGCCGCAACGTTTCGCGGGTTTCGCTGCGGCCCATACCGTCGGTGCCCAGGGCAAAGAGCTCGCCGGGCACCCAGCGGCCGATTTGTTCGCTCAGCGCACGCACGTAGTCCGACGCGGCAACGAACAGGCCCTGCTCGCCGGCCAGCGTTTTTTCGACGTAACTCTGCCGCGGCTTTTTGTCCGGATGCAGCATGTTCCAGCGCTCGGCGCGGTGGGCGTCGCGGCGCAGCTCGGTATAGCTCGTGACGCTCCAGACGTTCGAGGCAATCTGGAACTTCGCAGCCAGCAGCTCCTGCGCGAGAAGCACATGCCTCAAGATCGCGCCGCTGCCGAAGAGATTCACCTTGGCCTTCGCCCCGTCCACCTCGCGCGTTTGCAGCCGGTACATCCCGCGGACGATCCCCTCTTCGACGCCGCTGGGCATCGCCGGGTGGACGTAGTTCTCGTTGCCCGCCATCAGGTAATAGATGGCCGTGTCGCCTTCTTCGTACAGCCGCCGCATGCCGTCGAGAACGATCACCGCCATTTCATAGGCATACGCCGGGTCGTAGGCCCGCACGCTGGGGAAGGCGATTGCATTCAGCAGGCTGTGCCCGTCCTGGTGCTGCAGGCCCTCGCCGTTGAGCGTCGTGCGTCCCGCCGTTCCGCCGACGAGAAAGCCTTTGGCCCGCATGTCCTGGGCCGCCCAGATCAGATCGCCGATCCGCTGGAAGCCGAACATCGAATAGTAGATGTAGAACGGGATCATGTTGATCCCGTGCGTGCTGTACGCGGTGCCGGCGGCGTTGAAGCTGCTCATCGAGCCCGCTTCGGTGATCCCCTCTTCCAGGATTTGGCCGCTGACCGATTCCTTGTACTTGGCGATCTGGTGGGAATCGACCGGCTCATAGAGCTGGCCGACGTGCGAGTAGATGCCGATCTCGCCGAACATGCCTTCCATGCCAAAGGTCCGCGATTCGTCGGGCACGATCGGCACGACCTGCTTGCCCACCTGCTTGTCGCGGCAGAGCTTTCGCAGCAGCCGCACGAACGCCATCGTCGTGGACATCTCCTTGCCCTGGCTGCCGGCGAGGAATTCCTTGTACTCGTCGATCCGCGGCGTCTCGGTCCGCGGGTGCGTGGTCGGCCGGCTGGGAACGAACCCGCCCAGGTCGGCCCGCCGCTCGCGGAGATATTTCATCTCCAGGCTGTTTTCGGGCGGCCGATAGAACGGGGCCTGGGCCACTTCGTCGTCGGAAATCGGAATGCCGAACCGGGTGCGGAACTCCAGCAGTTCCTCTTCGTTGAGCTTCTTTTCGTTGTGGGCCGTGTTGCGGCCCTCGCCCGCTTCGCCCAGGCCATAGCCCTTGATCGTCTTCGCCAGGATGACTGTCGGCTGGCCCTTGTGCTCCAGCGCCGCCTTGTACGCGGCAAAGACCTTCTCCGGGTCATGGCCGCCGCGGCGCAGCTTCCAGAGCTTCTCGTCCGAATAGTTCTCGACGAGCGCGAGCAGCTCGGGATGTTTGCCGAAAAAGTGCTCGCGAATATACGAGCCGGGCATCACCGTGTACTTCTGGTACTGCCCATCGACAACCTCTCCCATCCGTTTGACGAGCAGGCCGCTATGGTCCTTCTCCAGCAGCGGATCCCAGTCGCCGCCCCAAACGACTTTGATCACGTTCCAGCCCGCGCCGATGAACAGCCCTTCCAGCTCTTGAATGATTTTGCCGTTGCCGCGGACCGGGCCGTCCAGCCGCTGGAGGTTGCAGTTGACGACGAAGATCAAGTTGTCGAGCTGCTCCCGGCCGGCCAGCGTGATCGCGCCCAGCGTTTCGGGCTCGTCGCACTCGCCATCGCCCAGAAACGCCCAGACCTTGCGGCCGCTGGTGTCCTTGATGCCGCGGTCCTTGAGGTATTCGTTGAACCGCGCCTGGTAAATGGCCATGATCGGCCCCAGGCCCATCGAGACCGTCGGGAATTCCCAGAAATCCGGCATCAGCCAGGGATGCGGATAGCTCGACAGGCCCCGTGTCGTTTGCAGCTCGCGGCGAAAATGCTCCAGGTTGTCTTCGCTCAGCCGGCCTTCGAGAAAGGCCCGCGCGTACATTCCCGGCGACGCATGCCCCTGGAAGTAGATCAGGTCGCCTTCGTAGCCGCCCTCGCCTCGGCCGCGGAAGAAGTGGTTGTAGCCGACTTCATACAGTGTGGCGGACGAAGCGAACGTCGAAATGTGTCCGCCTAAGCCGTCGAAGTGCTTGTTGGCCCGGTGGACCATCGCCATCGCATTCCAGCGAATGATGCTTTTGATCCGCCGCTCCAGTTCGCGGTTGCCCGGATATCGCGGCTGCTGGCTGACGTGGATCGTGTTGATGTAGGGCGTATTGAGGGCGTAGGGCAGCTCGACCCCCTCTTGCCGGGCCTTGCGGTCGAGCACGGCCAGGAGCTGCTTGACCCGCTCCGGCCCTTTTGTATTCAGCACATATTCGAGCGACTCGAGCCATTCCTGGGTCTCGGCTGGATCGATGTCTACCGGGGGCACCGGCGTGATGTGTGGACCTTCGCCGTTGGCCGCAGCCGCCGAGGCGGCCTCGTCCACCGCGGAATTGGCATCAACTTCAGACATCGAGCATTCCGAATCCGCCGAGCAAATAATCGGCTAAGGTGAGATGTAATTCCGTCAAACCATCCAAGCTCGTGGCAGTGGTAGTTTATACGCCGCTAAGCCTATCGTGCATAAAACGTCTCTGTGCAGCATTCTCCGCCTTTTGCCTAGGTAGGTAAAGGGGCTGGCGGATTGCTAACCAAAGCGTCACTTCAGTTGTAAGTTGTTCAAGTGAAATAGTTTATGACGCACGTCGTGTCGCACGCAAGCGCCCCATTTCCGGGGCGATCCGCATATGTATGCATTCGCAGAGCATTTTTCCGCGAGCTGATTTG
>DASRJB010000629.1:0-6138 GCA_035649715.1 Pirellulaceae bacterium | reverse complement strand
CGCGTCGATCTCTTCCAGGGCCTTGATCTTGGCATCGGCCCGGCCCTCGTGCGAAGCTTCGTCGGTGGCTTCGACGTGGACGCAGACGATGTCGGTGGTCGTCAGAGCCTCGACCGCGTAGCGGCCCTTGGCGGCATAGTCGGTGTCGAGATAGCCGGTCGCGCCGGGCACCTCGATCCGCTCCCAGCCGATCAGCGCCGCCAGGCCCCGCAACAGATCCACCGCGGTGATCATCTTGCCGCGTTTTTTGTGCAGCTCAAAAAACGGCGTCAAAGCGGGTGTTTTGCCCAGGCCCCACAGCCAGACGTTCGTCGCCGGCAGCTTGCCGGCGGCCTTGCGAGCGGCATTCACCGGATGCTCGGCAAACAGGGCGACCGAACGGCCCATCAGGTCGTTGAGGAAGTCGCTGCCGGGGCCGCGGGGGAAGTCGTCGGCGACGGACTTGTCGGTCAGGTCGTGCGGCGGTGTGGCCCGCGTATCGCGGGTAAAGGGCGCCGGCTGCTTCGCCCCGCGATAGATCAGCAGGTTGCGGTAGCTCACGCCGGGAATGAATTCCAACTCGGCGGACCCCAGCTTCTCCTGGCACGTCTTCAGCAGCGCCGCCGCTTCGGCCGAGGAGACGTGATCGGCCGTGAACGACCGCATCGTCTGGTTTTCGATCGTTACCAGGTTGCAGCGGATCGCCCAATCCGCCGGACCGAGCTGGATCCCCTGCGCCGCGGCCTCCAGCGGCGCGCGGCCCGTAAAGTACTTGTTCGGGTCGTAGCCGAAGAGGCTCAAGTTGGCGACATCGGAACCCGGCGGCAGATGCGCCGGCACATTATTGCTGCGCCCCACCACCCCCAACCGCGCGATCTCATCCATCGCCGGAGTCCGCGCGGCTTGCAGCGGCGTCTTTCCGCCCAGCGCAGCCTGCGGCTCATCGGCACAGCCGTCGGGGATGACGATTGCGTACTTCATCTCTATTTGGGATTTAGGATTGGGGATTTGGGATTTGGAACCTTGAAATCCCAAATCCTAAATCCCAAATCATCAATCCAGTACTCGCAGCCGCACGCTTTTCTCCCGCATGCAGCCCAGCCGGTCGATCTCTGCCATGGCGGCTTGGGCTGCGCCTTCCTTGGCCTGGTAGGTCATGATGACCAGCGGCACGGTGCGGCCCGCGCCGTCGCCCACGGGCTCGTGCTGGATGACCGAGGCGATCGAAATCTGGTGGCGGCCCAGGACGCCGGCGATCTCGGCCAGGACACCCGGCCGGTCCTCGACGGTGAACCGCAGATAATAGCGGCCCCCGAGCTGCTTGTGATCGAGGGTCTGGACCCGGGCTGCGCCCTGCGACCAGAGATTGAGCGTGCGGAACGTGATTCCCGTGCGGCCGACCGCCGTGTCGATCATGTCAGCGACGACGGCCGACGCCGTCGGCATCTGCCCCGCGCCCAGGCCGTGGAAAAAGACGGGGCCAACCGCGTCGCCGACCGCTTGAATCGCGTTGTAGGCCCCGCGGACTTCGGCCAGCGGAGTTCCCATTTTCACCAGCGTCGGCGTGACGTGCAGCTCCAGCCCGCCGGCGTGCAGCTGGGCCACGGCGATCAGCTTGATGCGATAGCCCAGCTCCTTCGCATACCGCAGGTCGGACGCGTCGAGGGCGTCGATGCCGATCCGCGTGATCTCGCTCCAGTGGACCCGCGCCCCGAACGCGAGGTGGGCCAGGATCGCCAGCTTCTGGGCCGCGTCGCCGCCGCTAACGTCCATCGTCGGATCGGCCTCGGCATAGCCGCGCTCCTGCGCCTCCTTCAAGGCCGCTGCATAGGTCGCGCCCTGCTCCTCCATCTGCGAGACGATGAAGTTCGTCGTGCCGTTCAGGATGCCGCGGAGGTTCTGGATCTGGTTGGCCGAGAAGCACTGGCTGATGTTCGTGATGATCGGAATCCCGCCGGCCACCGAGGCATCGAAGGCGATCGACCGGCCCAGCTCCCGCGCCCGGTCGAACAGTTCCGGCCCGTGCTCGGCCAGCAGCAGCTTGTTCGCCGTGACGATGTCCTTGCCGCTCTCCAGCAGTCTGAGCGTGATCGTCCGCGCCGGCTCCACTCCGCCTACGAGCATCGCGGCCAGCTTGATCTCGCCGTTCTTCAGCACCCGCGACAGGTCGTCGGTCAACACGCCCTTGGGCAGCTCGTAATCCCGTGGCTTGTTCACATCCTGCACGACCACCGCCTCGACCCACAGCGTCCGCCCCGCATGCCGCGCGGTCCGGTCGCCATGGTCGATCAGCAGCCGGGCCACGCCCGAGCCGACCGTACCCATGCCGATGAGGGCGACTTTGGTGACTTGCATAGCTGCGAACGTAAAGTATTGCGGGCCAGCGGGTTGCGGCACGACGTGTGAGGATCCGGGAAGGTCGCGCCTGCCGCAAGCGTTTCTATGCTATTTGCAATCTTTGGAAAACGTCAAGCGGCAGGCAATCACGCCAGCGGTGCAAATCTGTGTTTCGTCCGTAGCTCAGCCGTTCGGCCGGCAACGGTCGGTCTTGGTGGGACACGCGTGCGCGGCTACGATCTGGCGGCTACCCGTCTTGGCGTACGGAAAGGACTCCGCATGAACGGCCTGGCCCTGTCGGAAATTGCTCGGCTGGTGGAAGGGACGCTGAGCGGCGAGGGCGAAACGCTGATTCTCGGTGCGGCGACGCTGGCCGTGGCCCGTCCGGGCGAGATCACGCTGGCCGACGGGCCGAAGCTCGCGCCGCAACTGGCCCGCTCGCAGGCGTCGGCGGTGATCGTGCCGCCCAATTTCAAGCCGGAAGGTCGGCCCTACATCACCGTCGGCGACGTCCATGCGGCGTTCGCCCGCGTCGTCAGCCACTATCGCCCGCCGCGGAAGACGCGGCTCTCCGGGATCAGCCCCTCGGCCTACGTGCATCCGTCGGCGACGATTGGCCCCGACGTCGAAATCCATCCGCACGTGTTCGTCGGCGCGGACGTCGTGATCGGCGAGGGCTCGGTCATCCACAGCGGCGTTCAGATTCTCGATGGGTGCAACCTGGGCCGCCACTGCCGGCTGTTCCCCAACGCGGTGCTCTACGAAAACACGGTGCTGGGCGAGCGGGTGATCGTGCACGCGGGCGCAGTGCTCGGAGCATACGGCTTCGGCTACACGACCGTGCAAGGCCACCACAAGCTCTGCTCGCAGCTGGGCTACGTCGAAGTCGGCGATGAAGTGGAGATCGGCGCGGGGACGGCAATCGATCGCGGCACCTACGGCCCGACGGTCATCGGCGCGGGGACGAAGATCGACAACCTCGTGCAGATCGGCCACAACTGCCGCATCGGCAGCCACAACCTGATCTGCTCGCAAGTCGGCATCGCCGGCAGCTCGACTACGGGCGACTACGTGGTGCTCGCCGGCCAGGTCGGCGTTGCGGACCACCTGCATATCGCCGACGGCGCGCTGGTTGGCGCGAAAGCCGGAGTCATGATCGACGCGGCCGCCGGCAAGCGCTACCTCGGCGCGCCGGCGGTCGAAGAGCGGCAATTTTTCCGCACCATCTCGCTCCTCCAGCAACTGCCCTCGATGCGCAAGCAACTGGCCGAGCTGCGGCAACAGATGGCCCAGCTGCTGGCGCAGGCGGCGGAAGAGTCTCCGGCGCGAGACGCTGCATGAGAAATTCTTGAGCCGTGATTGAATCCTCCACACCGCATCCGACGCCTGCCCGCATCGGCCTGGTCGCCGGCTGGGGCCGCTTTCCACTCGCGGTCGCCCGTTCGCTCGCGGCCCAAGGCTGCGAGGTGCACTGCGTCGGATTGCGGGGCCTGGCCGATGCGGCGCTGGCGGACGAATGCACGAGCTTTCGCATCTGCGGCCTGGCCCGCCTGGGAGCGCATATCCGCTGCCTCAAAAGTTGCGGCGTCACCCGGGCGACCCTGGCCGGCAAGCTCTTCAAGCACAAGATGCTCTTCGGCCGGATGGGCTGGCTGTCGCTGTGGCCCGATTGGCGGACGATCCGCGCGTTCTGGCCGCACTTTGTGCTCCGCCGCCACGACCGCCGCGACGACACGCTGCTGGCGGTCGTCGCTGCGGAATACGCCAAGGAAGGAATCACCATGTCGCCCGCCACCGATTTTGCTCCGCACCTGCTGGCACAAGCGGGCCAGCTGACCCGCCGCGGACCGACCGCGTCCCAGCGGCAGGACATCGAGTTCGGCTGGACGCTGGCCAAGGAAATGGGCCGCCTCGACATCGGCCAGTGCGTGGCCGTGCAGGGCCGCGCGATCATCGCGGTCGAAGCGGTCGAAGGGACCGACGCCTGCATCCGCCGCGCCGGCGAACTCTGCCCGCAGGGCGGCTTCACCGTCGTCAAGGTCGCCAAGCCGCAGCAGGACATGCGGTTCGACGTTCCCACGATCGGCTTGGGTACGATCGAATCGCTCATTGCCGCCGGCGCCGGCCTGCTGGCCATTGAGGCCGGCAAGACAATTGTTGTCGATCAAGACCAGGCCATCGCCCTGGCCGACAAGCACGGCCTGGCCATCGTCGCTTTGGAGCGGCCGTAGCAAAGCCGACGCAGGCTGCGTCGGCTACGGTCAGCCGAAGCGGCCCGTGACGTAGGCTTCGGTCTCTTTGAGCTTGGGGCGAGTGAAAATGTCGGCCGTCGGGCCGTACTCGATCAGGCGGCCCAAGTACATGAAGGCCGTGTAATCGCTGACCCGCGAGGCCTGCTGCATGTTGTGGGTCACCATCAGGATCGAAAAGTCGCCGCGCAGCTCGAGGATCAAGTCTTCGATCTTGTCGGTGGCGATCGGGTCGAGAGCCGAGCAAGGCTCGTCGAGCAGCAGCACTTCGGGCTCGCCGGCGATCGCCCGGGCGATGCACAGCCGCTGCTGCTGTCCGCCGGAAAGCCCCAGGGCGCTCTCGCGCAGGCGGCCGGCGACTTCGTCCCACAGGGCGGCCCCGATGAGGCTCTGCTCGCAGACGGCCTGGATGATCTTGCGGTTCCGCTCGCCGTCGATCCGCAGCGGATAGACGACGTTCTCGAAGATGCTCATCGGAAACGGGTTCGGCTTCTGGAAGACCATGCCCATCCGCTTGCGGAGCTCGATCACATCGACGCCGTGGGCATAGATCGAGTCGCCGTTGACCCGCATGTCCCCCTCGGTCCGCACGCCGTCGATCAGGTCGTTCATCCGGTTGACGCACCGCAGCAGGGTCGATTTGCCGCAGCCCGACGGCCCGATGATCGCCGTGACCTTGCCCTTGGGAACGGACAGCGAGACGTCGAACAGGGCCTGCTTCGATCCGTACCAGAGCGAAAACTTGTTGATTTCGAGCACCGGCTGCTCGCTCTCGACTCGCTTATGGACGACGGCCTCGATCGGCTCGCCGCGAACGATCGCCTCCAACCGGTTGATCCCGCCTTCGCTCATGCCGCGTCCTTTTCTGGCGACATCCTAAGCGGCTCTGGCATCGGCGGCGAGGCGGATGCGGTTAAGAATCGAGGAAATTCAGGCCCGCTGGAACGAGTAGCAGCCCGAAAAGCGGCTGGTTATATTGAGCCGTTTACGCAGACCCCGTCGCCCTCTCCGGAATCTCGCCATGACCTCTTTCGATAGCGCCTCGCGCCGTGAATTCCTCGCCGCCTCCACGGCCCTGGCTGCTGCCGCGGCGCTGCCGGCGTTGAGTCGGGCCCAAGAGAAGCAAGAGAAGAAGGAGCAGCTGTTCAAGATTTCGCTGGCCCAGTGGTCGCTGCACCGGACGCTCCGCGCGGGCGAGCTCGACAACAAGGATTTCGCGAAGACCGCCAAGGAGAAGTTCGGCATCGAGGCCATCGAATACGTGAATCAGTTCTTCAAGGACAAGGCCAAGGACACGGCCTACATCGCCGAATTGAAGAAGCGGGCCGAGGACCTGGGCGTGAAGACGCTCTTGATCATGTGCGACGGCGAAGGGGCCCTGGGCGATCCGGACGCCGCCAAGCGGACGACCGCCGTCGAGAACCACTACAAATGGGTCGAGGCGGCCAAGGAGCTGGGCTGCCACTCGATCCGCGTCAACGCCCAGTCGGGCGCGAGCCTCCCCTTCGAGGAGCAGCAGAAGCTCGCCGCGGATGGGCTCCGCCGGCTGTCGGAATTCGCCGCGCCGCACGGC
>DASRJB010000628.1:0-3777 GCA_035649715.1 Pirellulaceae bacterium | reverse complement strand
GAGCTCCTGGTCGTAATCGCCATAATCGGTGTGCTGGTGGCGCTATTGCTTCCCGCGGTGCAATCCGCCCGCGAAGCTGCGCGGAGGATGAAGTGCCAGAACAACCTGCGGCAGATCACGCTGGCATCCCACAACTTTGAGGACGCCAACAAGAAGTTTCCGTATGGCACCAAGGCCGACGTGCTGGATGCCTACCACTGGCTGCACTTGACGCTTTCATACCTCGAACAGAAGAACGTCCAGGACCTTTACAGCAATCTCGATACGCCGCTCGTCAAGCCGATCACCGGCGATTGGCCCAATTCTCACGGGTTCGGCACGTCCGCCCCCTTTCGCCAGGCCCGGATGACCGTAATCGACGTCTACCAATGTCCCAGCGACGCGCCGCATGTTCACAACGAAGGCGGCAACACGCTCCCGTACTACGAGCGGATGCGCGGCAACTATCGCGGCTGCACCGGAAACGCTGACATGTACGGCGAGGCCCGCTCGCCGATTCCGACGACGTTGGCCGCCGGTCGCGGAGTGTTCTACACCGTGCCCGGTCAGTGGATGGGGGGCGATCCGCCGCCCCACTACACGCGAATCGCCGAAATCACCGACGGCACGTCGAATACGCTCATGTTCGCCGAGGGCCTCAAGTCCAAGAAATCGATCCAGTGGGCCGGAACGATGGGGGACATCACGATCGGCAATATGGGGGGCGCATTCTTCTCGGCGTTCAATACGCCCAACACGACCGCCGCCGACCGGATTTGGGGACCGTGCCCGCGAGATAACGTCGGCGGACAGATTGACCAGGCGTACAAAGCGCCGTGCAGTTCGCTGGGCGGCCCGCTCCGCCCCCCGGGCAGCAGCACGCGCAACCAAACGGGCGCGCACGCCGCCGCCCGGAGCCGGCATCCCAATGGCGTCAATGTCACGATGAGCGACGGCTCCGTCCGGTTCGTGAGCCAATCGATCGCCCTTGCCACGTGGCAGGCCATGGCCACCATGGACCTCGGCGAGACGCTGGGCGAGTTCTAGGCCGTGCCGCCGGCTAGCCGCCGATCTGGTACATGGCCCGCTCGGGTTTGACGAAGTCCGACGAGTCGATGCCGTGGCCGGGCTTCTTCGCGCGGATGCAGGTGCGGAGCAAGTCGATCAGGTCGTCGTCGCTGCCGCCGCCGCGGAGGACGGCGCGGGCGTCCCATTCGACCGTCGAGAACAGGCAGTTGCGGACCTTTCCTTCGGCCGTCAGCCGCAGGCGGTTGCAGTCTTCGCAAAACGGCTGCGTCACCGGGTTGATGAAGCCGATCGTGCCGCCGCCGTCGGAAAAGCGGAAGTCGGTCGCCGGCTGGCTGGGATCGGGCCGCTCGGCCGGCTCCAGCGGGCCGATGGCGTCCTCGAGCTGGCGGCGGATTTCCTCGCCGGTGAGGACCTGGTCGTGCTGCCAGTGGTTCTCCGCATCCAGCGGCATGAACTCGATGAACCGCATCTCCATGCCGTGCTCGCGGGCGAAATTCGCCAGCGGCACGACCTCCGGCTCGGTGACGCCCTTGATCGCCACCGCGTTAAGGCGAATCCGCTGGAAGCCGACGCGCTTGGCGGCGTGAATGCCGGCCAGCACGCGGTCCAGGCCGTCGCGGCGGGCGATGTGGCGGAAGGTCTCCTCTGTGAGGGCGTCGAGGCTGATGTTGATCCGCAACAGGCCGGCGTCCTTCAGCGCCTGGGCCTGCTCGGCCAGGAGGATGCCGTTGGTGGTCAGGGCGATGTCGTGGATGCCCTCGATCGCCGCCAGCCGGGCGACCAGCTTGTGCAATTCGGCCCGCACCAGCGGCTCGCCGCCCGTCAGCCGCAGCTTGTTCACGCCCAGCCGCGCGCTGACTCGCGCGAACCGCTCGATCTCCTCGAACGAGAGGATGTCGCGCCGCGGCAGGAACCGCACGTTCACATCCGGCATGCAATAGAAGCAGCGGATGTTGCAGCGGTCGGTCACACTGATCCGTAAATTCGTGTGAACGCGGCCGAGTGAATCGATAAGTGGTGAATTGTCTGTCATGAAATTCCCGGATGCACCCATTCGCTCGTTCCATCGGCCCAGTGCTCCTGCTTCCAGATTGGCACGACCTGTTTGATGGTGTCAATGAGCCATTGGCCGGCTTCGAAGGCGACGCGGCGGTGGGGCGAGCTGACGGCGATGGCGATGCTGGCCTCGCCCAGCTCCAGGTGGCCGAGGCGGTGGACGACCATGCAGCCGGTGAGCGGCCAGCGGCGGCGGGCCTCGGCCTCCAATTCGGCCAGCTTCCGCTCAGCCATTTCGGGATAGCATTCGTAGTCGAGCGACACGGTCCGCCGGCCGCCGGTGAATTCGCGGGTCGTGCCCAAAAACAGCACGACCGCGCCGGCCTCGCGGCTGGCGACCTGCGCGAGCACGGCCGCAGGATCGATCGGCGAATTCGTCAGGGCGATCATCGGCTGTTACGAGGTCCGCGCGGCATACAGTTCGGCGTATTCCAAAACCCAGGCATCGATCAGCTGCAGGAACTTCGCGGCGTCGGCCTGGTCTAGCGGCTCGAAGTAGTTGCGGTTGAAGATCTCGCGGTTGCGGATCGTCCCCTTCGCCGCCAGGTCGAGCACGTGTACCGTCGAGTACGGCCGCACCGTGACTTCCAGCCGGCTATAGTCGCTCGCCCGCGAACCGCGGCTGATCACCAGGTCGTCGCGAAAGCAGGCCCCGCCCCAGCCGCGATCGCCGTACATCGTTTCGTACTGAAAGCCGGGGAAGTAGGTCGGCAACCGCTTGACGCAGCTTTCGATGTGGTCCGAGAGCGTGAGCCGGGCTTGCGAATGCAGCCGGCGATATTCGTCCTCGGTCAGCGCGCGGGCCGCGGCCTGGCGGGCCTGCAAATCGCCGCGCCGCTGCCCGCGCTCGATCGCCTGGCGAAGCTGGTCGTCGAAACTCATGCTGGCATTATAAGTCCGATGCGAACACGGGGCAGGCGTATGGTCCAGAGACATCAAGAAGGCGGCTTTTCCTCGTATCCCTTTTCCATCTTGTCGCCGATCAACCTGGCGGCGTGCGCCTGGGCCGCCGCTTCGTCGGTGAACGATTTGGTTTGGGTCTGGCCGCTTGCGCCGATCCGCCCGAATCGGACGGTGACGCTCGTCCCGCTGACTGCGATCTCCCAGAACTTGCTCGATTTGTCGTCGCTGAACTCGAAATAGCGCTTTGCCGCTTCCGGCGAGCGAGAGGCGCCAGCCTTGGTCGGCGAGCGGGAGGAGCCAGCCTCCCGATGGGGTGAAGCCGATCGTGCGGATGGAACGATATCGGGAGGCTCACGCCTCCCGCTCGCCGCGCTCGCGGCGACGTCGGTCCGCACGCGGACGAACGATGGGAACCGCGGCACGCCGCGGTCGGACAGCTCCTGGTAACGAAAGGTGATCGTGCTGCCGATTGCCGGCGGGTTGGCCCGCTGGGCGTCGGAGAAGCCCGTGCCGACAAAGAACCGCGTGCCGTCGGCTAGTTCCACGCCGAGCGCCCCCAAGCGGCCCTTGTGCCGTCCCGCTCCCGGCTGATGCTCGATCACGCGGGCGTCGCCGTCGTGAAAGGTCTTGACCTTCAGCAGCGTCGCCGAGCGGCCGACTTCGTAACTCGAGCCGGGCTGCCGCAGCATCAGCCCTTCGCCGCCGAGTGCTTCGACGCGGGCCAGCTCCTCGCGCAGGTGTTCGATGCCGCGGCAGACCGTCTGCTGGTGCAGCCCCAGGTGCTTTGCCCCGCAGCGGGCGAGCGCTTCG
>DASRJB010000627.1:0-3721 GCA_035649715.1 Pirellulaceae bacterium | reverse complement strand
CGACGGCCTGCCACGAGATTGGCCATTTGCTCGGCCTGAGACACGGCGGGCCGGACGAGATCATGGCCGCCAGCTATCGAGGCCAGCGCAAGATCCCCAACGAAGTTGACGCCAAAAAGGCGCAGCACTTTTGGGGCCCCGCGCCTCCACCCATGGGAACGCCGACGGACCAGGGCGGGTTCGGCTCCGGAAGCGGCACTTAGGTCAGGATCTTCTCGATCAGATGACCGTGGACGTCGGTCAGGCGGAAGTCGCGGCCCTGGAAGCGGTAGGTGAGCTGCTCGTGGTCGAAGCCCAAGAGGTGCAGGATCGTGGCGTGCAGGTCGTGGACGTGGTGCTTGTCCTCGACGACGCCGAAGCCTAGCTCGTCGGTCTTGCCGTGGATCAACCCGGGCTTCACGCCCGCGCCGGCGAGGAACATCGTGAAGGCGTCGATGTGGTGGTCGCGGCCGATTGTGTTGCGGACCTCGCCCATCGGCGTGCGGCCGAACTCGCCGCCCCAGATGACCAGCGTGTCCTTTAAGAGGCCGCGGCGCTTGAGGTCGAGAACCAGCGCGGCGGTCGCCTGATCGACGTCTTTGCAAACCTTTTCAAAATCCTCGTTCAGGTTCTCACCGGGACCGCCGTGGCTGTCCCAGTTGGTGTGGTAGAGCTGCACGAACCGCACGCCCCGCTCGATCAGCCGGCGGGCCAGCAGGCAATTCACGGCATAGGACGGCTGGCCGGCCGTCGCGCCATACAGGTCGAGCGTCTCCTGCGACTCCTGTGAGAGGTCCATCAGCTCGGGGCTGCTGGTCTGCATGCGGAACGCCATCTCGTAGGCGTTGATCCGCGTGAGAATTTCCGGGTCACCCGTCTGGCCGAGCCGCTGCTGATTGAGCTGGCCGACGGTGTCGTAAAAGTCGCGCTCGGCGGCGGGCGTCAGGCCCTGCGGGCTCTTGAGGTTCAGAATCGCGTCGCCCTTGCTGCGGAAGGGGACGCCCTGGAACGACGTGGGCAGAAAGCCGCTGGCCCACAGCGACGCGCCGGCCCGCGGCCCGCGCGGGCCCGACTGGAGCACGACGAAGCCGGGCAGACTCCGCGATTCGCTGCCCAGGCCGTAGATCGCCCAGGCCCCGAGCGCCGGCCGGCCGGGCGCGGGAAAGCCCGTGTTCATGAACAGCTTCGCCGGGCCGTGGTTGAAGACGTCGGTCGTCAGCCCCTGCAGCCAGCAGACCTCATCGACGATCCGGCGGAAGTTCGGCAGCATCTCGCTCAAGGTCAGGCCGCACTCGCCGACCCGCTCGAACTTCCGCTGGCTACCCATCAGCGTCTCGTTCCCCTTCAGGAACGCGAATCGCTTGCCCTCCAGCAGGCTCGGCGGCGGCGGCTGGCCGTGCAGCTCGCGGAGCATCGGCTTGTCGTCGAAGAGCTCCAGCTGGCTGGGCGCGCCGGCCATGAACAGGTAGATGACGTTCTTCGCCTTGGGCGCAAAATGCGGCTGCCGCGGGTCGAGCGGGTTGGCTGGATCGAGCTTCACGGGCTTGCCCGCCAGGCCGTCCTGCTGCAACATCAGGTTGAGCGCCGTCGCGCCGACGCCGACGGCGCACTGGCCGAAGAAATGGCGGCGGGTTTGGAATTTCAGATTCAGGATTTCAGATTTCAGATTGGGCATTGGTCAGTTGTCAGTAGTCAGTGGGCATTTGCTCATTCCCGCGTGATGAAACCATCCGTATTCAGGATTGCTCGACACGCCAGAACCAAGGCTGCCGATTCAGCGACTCGATCCGATTTCGTCTCCGGCGGCAGCAAGGCCTTCGCCCGCTCCTCGTCCTTTGCCAGGTCGGCGGCTTGCCGATCGAGGTAGCCGCGGAGGATGGTGAACTCGGCGGAGGAGGGCTCGCGGCAGAGGGCCAGCAGGAAGGCGCGGCGGAGACGGGCGTCGGCGTCGTCCAGTGGGATTTCACGCTGCACGCGGGCAGCGAGTCCCTGGGCAAATTCCAGGAATGCGACGTCGTTGGCGACGGTGAGCGCCTGGAGCGGCGTGTTGCTGCGGCCGCGGCGGGTGCAGACGGTCTGGAAATCGGGCGCGTCGAACGTCGTGAAGAGCGGGTGCGGCGAGCTGCGGAAGAAGGTCGTGTACATCGCCCGGCGATAGCGGGCCGGGCCGGTGTCGGGCGTCCACTTCTTCGCGGTCTGCGTGAAGGCATAGACGCCATCGGGCTGCGGCGGGCGGACGCTGGGACCGCCGATCGTGCGGTCCAAGAGGCCGCTGGCCGAAAGGGCAGCGTCGCGGACAATCTCGGCGTCGAACCGCAGCCGCTCCTGCCGGGCGAGCAGCAGGTTGCGGGGATCCTTGTCCTTCAGGTCCGGGCGGAAGTTCGAGGCCTGCCGATAGGTGCTGCTGGTGACGATCAGCTTGTGCATCGCCTTCAGCGACCAGCGCTGGCGGTGCAGCTCGCCGGCGAGCCAGTCAAGCAGCTCGGGATGCGTGGGCATTGTCCCCTGCGTCCCGAAGTCCTCCTCGGTCTCGACGATGCCGCGGCCGAAATACCGCATCCAGATGCGGTTCATCGTGACCCGCGGCGTCAGCGGGTTCTCGGGATTGACCAGCCAGCGGGCCAAGTCGAGCCGGCTGCGCGACTCGGCCGGCGACAGCTTCGGCGGGACCGCGCTCAGTACGTCGGGCACGAGCGGCCCCACTTCCTTGTCCGGCCGCAGAAAGTCGCCGCGGAGGCAAATGAAAGTCGGCCGCGGCTGCTCCAGCTCTTTCCAGACCATCACTTCGGCCTTTTCGACCGCGGGCGCTGGACCCGCGCTCGACTCGGTGGGCACTCCCGTGAGGGCGTAGGCATCGGCGATCGCCTTGACCTGCTCGGGCGTCCGCTCGCCGGCCGCGGTCCGCAGCGCGGCCAGCAGCGATTCGTTCAGCGCGGCCTGCTGAGGCGGCGGAGTGGCGGAGAAATCGATCGCGAAGCGGCCGACCAGGTAGTTCGCATTCAGTTCGTGCAGCAGCTTCAATTCCAGCGTCTGGTCGTCCTTCAACTCAATCGGTTGAGCCAGCACGAACACCGCCTCGTGATCGGCGTTCATTCTGGCCTTCGAGCTCGGCCCGACGTTGATCGCCCAGCCCGACTTCGGATCGTCATCGATCGCTCCGCCGACCGCGAAGCTCGGCTGCTCGTGGTCGGCAAAGGCCGCAGCTAGCGGCAGCTCCTTACCGCCGGTGCTCGCCGCGAATTCTGTGAGCACGAAGTTGCCGTTGCTGGCCAGGCCGGGTCCGTTCTTCGGCAGCGAAGGATGCGTCAGCGTCCGCAGGCGGATCGCGGCGATTTGAGGCAGCCCAGCCTTGACGACGACGCGATAGACGTCGTGCTCCGAAGTCTTATCGCTGGCGAGCAGCGAGTTGTCCTCCTGAAGCTCCAAGGCCGCGCCGCTCTGTGTGCCATGCTCAACGTACTTGGCAGGCGACCAGGCCGGGGGCGATTGCGGCTGCGAGGCGAGCTTCTCCAGGCGGGCCAGCTCGAACTTCTCCCAGGCCTTCTGCCGGACAGCCAGGCGTGCGGGATCGGGCGCTTTCGTGGCAGGCGGGGCGCTCGGCGGCGGGCCGAACAGTTCGCCGCGGGCCACGGAGACCGTCGCGCCTTTGTTGTTGACGTCGGTGCCATTATTGAAAAACGCGAAAAGCTGGTAGTACTCGCGGTGCGGGATCGGGTCGAACTTGTGCGTGTGGCACTGGCAG
>DASRJB010000626.1:0-2154 GCA_035649715.1 Pirellulaceae bacterium | reverse complement strand
GGTCGCCCGTTTGCGGGAATCATCTAGGTGGGAAGGCCCGCGGCGGTGCGGGTTCCTCACGGCGTGAGGAACCTACTTTTGGCATGGGCTGCAACCGGTGCAGCGGCATATGATTCGCCGAAGCATCGGTTTCACCATGACGTCCACCAGCCCGCCCAGCCCGCCGCCGTTTTCGCTTGCCGAGGCCCGCGGGATCGTCGGCGACCTGTTCGCGCCGAGGCCGTGGATCTATTGGGCCGACTTTCTGGCGTCGATCGTCACCGGCTACGCCGCCTTCGGCCTGACGCGCTGGCTCCATGACATCCGCCTGGAGCCGCTCTGGCTGCGGCTGCTCTTGCAGGCAGCGACGTTTTCCGTCCAATGCGCGTGCTTCTACCGGGCGGTCATGTTCAACCACGAGATCGCGCATCTTCCGGAGCGGAGATTTCGCGCGTTTCGCGTCGTCTGGAACCTGCTCTGCGGAATTCCGTTTCTCGTTCCGTCGTTCACTTACGCCACGCACCTGGAACATCACCGGCGGCACCTCTATGGCACGCGGGACGACGGGGAGTACCTGCCGCTGGCTAGCCTCTCGCCGTGGTACTTCGTGCTGTACCTCTCGCAATGCCTGTGGATTGCTCCCCTGGCGGTGGTCCGCTTCGGGCTCTTGACGCCGCTGGCCTGGCTTAGCCCGCGGCTGCGGCGGTTAATCGACCAGCGGGCTTCGTCGCTCGTGATGGACGCGCGCCATCTGCGGCCGCTGCCGACCGCCGCCGAGCGCTGGCCAAGCCGCCTGCAGGAGCTGGGCTGCCTGCTGTACCTGGCGGGCTGCCTCACCGTACCACCGCTGGTCTGGAATCGCCCGCTCATCGTACTGGCGATTCACGCCTACGTGACGAGCGTCGTGCTGGTCCTCTTCAACTCGCTCCGCACGCTGGCCGCCCACCGCTATACCAGCGACGGCCACGAAGAGACATTCCTCGAGCAGCTGCTCGATTCGATCACGCTCGACAACGACTCGCTGGCAGCCGTCATCGTCAACCCGGTCGGCCTCCGCTACCACTCGACGCACCACCTCTTCCCGTCGCTCCCCTATCACAACCTGCGCGCCGCCCACCGCCGGCTGCTGGAGCAGCTGCCTGCCGATTCGCCGTATCGGCTGACGGTCGAGCGCTCGCTCTTGAAAGTGATCGGCGACCTTTGGCGTCACGCGACGGCCCGAGCGGGCAGCGAGTCGCAGGTCGCCACCGCGTACCGCTAGAGCGGGCAGAGGTCTCAGCTATCTCATTTTGGTAGACGTACTTCACACTTGTTTACAATTCCAAACCGCGGCCAGCCCGCAGCGGCGAACACCGGCATTGGCAATTTGGTCGTCCAGGTCGCGTGGCCACAGGCAAGGGCCCCAGCCTCCGGCATTCCGAATTTTTCGCCATGGTGAAAAATTCAAGTCCAGCGGCGAGAGCCACTTACGCCGTTCGGCGCGAATTATTCACCAGATCCCCAGGTATCGCAATTCGCGTCCGAGTTTTTCACCACGGAGGCTCGGCTCGCCACCCGGTGAAGAACGCCGGCGTCCCACAGTTGCACAGTCGCAGGCAATGAAACACAAAGATCACGAAGCAGATGAGGCGCGCCTTCGTGCTCCTGGTTCGTGTTTCAAAACGAGTTCCTCGCAAGATGATGCCGCCATGGCCGACAGGCGGCGAATTGTTCGCCGCCCTCAATTCGCTCGTAACTGCTGATGCCGCAAGGCACTTGCGGCCGGCGGCAGTGCATTAATCGCCAGATCCCCAAATATCGAGGCAGATTGGCGAATAATTCGCGGCCAACAACGCGGAAAAGCCTGCGAATCACACCAACTGCAACCGAATTACTCGCCACCAAGCTGCCCGACCCGGCGAAGAATCCGCGACCGCGGCGCGTGTCGAGCGATCGGGAAGCCGCTAGAGCAGCTCCGTAATGATCTCGATCGGCTTGCTCGTATCGACGATCGGAATCGGCCGCTCGATGCCGGGAGCGCGGTTCTGGCGCTTGTAGTCGATCTTGAGGATCGTGCAGACTGTCGCCAGGAAATCGGTGACGCTGATCGGACGCTCGACGACTTCGGCGGCGTCACGATCGGTGCGGCCGATCGCCTGACCGCCGCGAATGCCGCCGCCGGAGAGCACGGTGCTC
>DASRJB010000625.1:0-6940 GCA_035649715.1 Pirellulaceae bacterium | reverse complement strand
AACAACGCCCCATTGGGCCGCGCCTCGGCCCAACGCCTTGCCGCGCCATGACTTGAGTTGAATCATAACAGCATATGTGGACATTTGGGTTTGAAGCCTTAGAGACCCCTGGCGGGAATTATCCTTACCTCCCCGCTGGTTTGTCTTTGGGGGCGCGTGGTGCCCTTGGGCGACGGACGAAAGCTTCGAGTGTTTTCAGTCAGGCTGCCAAATTGACCGCTCGCGCGCCAATCGGAACGATACTGCAAATATCGTACCAATGTTCACTTATGGCCGCGCGGCAACACTGGCCGCGGCAGCACCGGGTGGATTACAGCTCGGCGAAAACTTCCCCCGCGGCTTGGATTGTCGCGTCGATGTCGGCTTCGGTGTGGGCGGCGGACACGAAGAGGGCTTCGTACTGGCTGCAGGGCATGTAGACGCCGCGGTCGATGAGGCCCCAGAAGTAGCGGGCGTAGCGGGCGGTGTCGCTGCGGCTAGCGCCTTCCCAATCGGCGGGCCGCTCCTGGTTGAAGAACAGCGTGAGCATGCTGCCGACGCGGGTGATCGAGTGCGGCAAATCCGCTCGGCTGGCCGCCGCATGCAGACCTTGCTCCAGCCGGGCGGAGAGGGCTTCCAGCCGCTCGTAGGGCGGGTGGTCGCGGAGAAGCTGAAGCGTAGCGATCCCAGCGGCGCAGGCGACCGGATTGCCGCTGAGCGTGCCGGCCTGGAAGACTTTGCCCGCGGGCAAGACGTGCCGCATGATCTCGCGCCGCCCGCCATAGGCGCCGATTGGCATGCCCCCGCCGACGATCTTGCCCAGCGTCGTGATGTCGGGCTGGATTTTGAGCAGCGCTTGGGCCCCGCCGTACGCCACGCGGAACCCCGTCATCACTTCGTCGCAGATTAAGAGCGCCCCGTGCTTCGCCGTCAGCTCCCGCAGGGCCCGCAGGAATTCGGAAGTGGGGACGACGCAACCCATGTTGCCGACGATCGGCTCGAAAATTACGCCGGCGATCCGCGGGCCGTGCTCGGCAAAGACCCGCGCCAGGCCCGCGGAGTCGTTGTAGCGGCAGATCAGCGTGTCCTTGGTCATGCCGGCGGTCACGCCCGGCGAATTGGGCACGCCCAGCGTCGCGGCCGAGCTGCCCGCGGCGACCAGCAGGCTATCGACGTGGCCGTGGTAGTTGCCGGCGAACTTGATGATGGCATCGCGGCCCGTAAACCCGCGGGCCAGGCGGATCGCGCTCATCGTCGCTTCGGTGCCCGAATTGACCAGCCGCAGCATCTGGATCGACGGCACGGCGGCCACGATCAGCTCGGCCAGCTCGTTCTCGGCCGGCGTCGGCGCGCCGAAGGTGAAGGCCCGGCCGACCGCTTCCTGCACCGCGGCCACGACTCGCGGATGCTGGTGCCCCAGGATCATCGGCCCCCAGGAGCCGATGTAGTCGATGTAGCGATTGCCGTCGACGTCGAAGAGGTACGCGCCGCTGGCCCGCTCGAATACGATCGGCTCGCCGCCGACGCCGCCAAAGGCCCGCGCCGGGCTGTTGACGCCCCCCGGCATCAGTTCCTGCGCCCGCCGGAAAATCTCGTGACTACGCGCTCGGCCCATGCTGCCCTATCCATTCACGGTAGGGTGGGTCAAGCGAGTCCGCGAGCGCTGACCCACGCGGCATCGATTTCCCGCGTGGGTCAGCGGCCGCAGCGGCCTCGACCCACCCTACAAGTACTCACCACTCACCTACAAATACATCCCCACGTGCCCGCCCGTTTTCTCCAACTCGGCTTGCAGCCGCTCCATCCGGGCCTTGGTCTTGGCCAGGTCGCCGGCCTCGATATAGCGGTCGAACTCGACGCAGACCGCGTGCTGCACGGACTGGGCGAACCACTGCACGACGGGCGCGGTCAGCCAGTCGCACGTTTCGCGGATCAGCTCGACCTCCAGGTCGGCGGCGGTCGCCCGCATGTCGGCCGCGTCGGTGATGACGGTGCCGTCAAAGCGGAATTCCAGCGAGCCCTGCTCCGGCCGGTTCGTCAGGTGAAACGCGCACCCGGCGTTGTAGAGATAATACGTGTTGTGCGAGCCGTGCTTTTCCAGGAACCGCTTGATCCGCTCGCACCGCTGGCGGTATTTGGGCGAGGCGTCGAGCGGAATATCCAGGCGGCCGACGCTCCGCAGCGGCAGGCAATCGAACGAAATATCGACCCACTGGTTCATGCGCCCATTGTAGGCCGCCGGCCTGCCAGACTGGAATGCGGTCTTTTGGCGAGAGCGCCGGCCCGGCGGATCACACGATTTCGGTCAGCTTCTTGTCGGCCGTGGGGAAGCTGTCGAGCTTCGCGCCGACGACTTCCTCGGCCAGCGTCAGGTACAGGTCGCCGACGGTGCCGGTGAGGCGGGTGTGCCGGCCGGTCTTCAGCTGGCCCGCGTGGCCCGCGGCGATCATCGCCAGGCCGGCGTTCTTGTGCGAGTTCGCCTCGGCGTGCTCGTGCACGAACAGGGCACAGGTATGGTCCAGCAGCGTGCCGCTGCCTTCGGGGATCGACTTGAGCTTGCCCAGCAGGTAGGCAAATTCCTCGACGTGCCAGCGGTTGATGTCCCGCATGATCCGCTGCCCCTCGGGCGATTCGACGCGACCGTGCGTGTATTCGTGGTGCCGCTCGTAGGTGTAGCCCAGCCAGGGAAACCGCGACAGGCCCTGGCACTTCGTCAGCATGTAGCTGGCGACCCGCGTCTGCCGCGAGGCCAGGGCGTGCACCAGCAAATCCGTCTGCAGCTTCGCAATCCGCGGCCAGTCCTTCAGGTCGCCGCCCTCCGGCGGCTGCTCGACGACTTGCGCGTATTCCGGCGGCAGGCTGGCGACGCTCCGCTCCAGGCTGCGGATCGAGTTGAGATATTCCTCCAGCCGCTGCTGATCGCCGCGACCGAGGGCCTTTTTCAGGTCCTTGGCTTCGCCGCTCACCGCATCGAGGATGCTCTTCTTCCGCTCGATCCAGTACTGCTCCTTGGAGCCGAACAGCCGGTCGAACAGCCGGTGCGGAATCATTTCCGGCGGCAGCGGCCGGTCGCGGCCGGCCCAACTCATGTTCCGCTGGATGCTCTCGCCGAACGACTCCTGGCAGACGCCGATCTGCAGCGAGCGGAAGCGGCTGTTGTTGCCGATCTTCTGCGCGATGGCCTGATCGATGGACGCTCCGCCGGCGCCGCGGCCGGAGAACATCTCGCCGGCGACTAGGCCGCTCATCGAGTTGTGATGGCCGTTGCCCGGCCCGGGCAGGCGGGCCGCCGGATTATCGACGCCACTGAGCACGTGGATGTCCTGGCGAAAGCGGGCCAGGGGCGTCAGGCAGGGCGTCAGGGCAAAGTCCTCGCCGTCCTCGAGCGGAATCCAATACTTCTCGATGATCCCGTTGCCGTTGAACCAGAAGATGAAGCGGGTTTCGATCGGATCCACGCCGGCTTCGGCGGCGTAGGCCGTGCCGCCGGCGTTGAACATGCTCTCGAAGGCCGGCAGGCCGACGCAGATCGCCGCGCCCGACAACCCCACGCCCCGCAGAAACCCGCGGCGGGACAATTCCTGGCTGGAGGTCAACATGGTGGATCTCCTCTGCAATCGTTTAACCCGGAGCCGGAGGCGACGGCGCGGGTGGGGCGGCCCCGAGGAACGAATCCGATGTTACCAAACCCACGATCAATTCGCGAAACCGGAATCCGGAATCCCGGAATCTCACCAGGAGCGACTCGAGCACCGGCTGATCCTGCGGCGTCTCTTCGCGGCCCAGCGCGTAGCGGAACAGCTGCTTGACGATGCACTTCTGGCAGGCCGGGCTTTCCGCCAACAGCTTACCCAACTCCTTGGGCGTGGAAAACGCCGAGTTCTCGATGCCTTGAATGTGGCCGGCGGTGTCGAGGTCCAATTCAATCATCGTCGGCTGCCGGTCGCGATTGCCTTGACCTCGGCCGCCGCCGAATTGCAGCTGAAGCTTCTTCTGAAACACTCCGATCGCGTTGTATTGCTCGAAGGCCAGGCCGATCGGGTCGATCAGCCGGTGACAGTTAGCACAGGCCTCGCTATTGAGGTGCGTCTCCAGCCGCTGGCGGTTGGTGAGCGGAGCGTTTTCGGTGACGGCGGGCAGGACGGTGTTCACGCCTGGCGGAGGCGGCGGGACCTCGTGCCCCAGAAACTGGTTGCGGATGAAGAGGCCCCGCGCAGTCGGCGACGTTTCCGCCGGTTTGCTGGTGAGTACCAGGAAGCTGCCGTGTCCCAGGACGCCGCTGCGGCCGCTATCGGGCGGATAGCTGACGCGGGCGAATTCCTCGGTGGGCGCAGGCAGGCCGTAGAGCCGGGCCAGGTCGCTGCTGACGAACGTGTAGTCGGCGGTGAAGAACTCCATGAAGTTCTGGTCGTCCCAGACCAGGTGGTTGAAAAGCCGCCGCGTCTCTTCAGCCATCGCGGCCGCCAACTCGGTGCCGAATTCGCGGAACCGGCGGCGGTCGCGGGTCGCTCCCAGCACGCGGTCAAAACGCATCCACTGGGCCAGGAACTCTTCCAGCGACGCTGTGGCCCGCGCTTCCGTCAGCATTCGCCGGGCGGCACGCTCGACCTGCTCGCGCGAGGCCAATTCGCCGCGCTCGGCGGCCTGGAACAGCTCGGCGTCAGGCATTGTGTCCCACAGAAAATACGACAGCCGGCTGGCGACTTCGTACGGGGCGTTTTCAGCGCCCCGCTCCGCGCGAAACAGGAAGTGGGGGGACTGGAGCATCGCCTCGACGACAATGGTTGCACCGCTGTAGAAGTCCTGCGTGCGGCCCGCTTCGCGGAGGAACAACTCGCGGTACAGCCGGACTTCGTTTTCCGCCAGCGGCCGGCGAAACGCCTTGAGGCCGAACTGCCGGACGAACTTTTCCGCGAGCTGCGCGTCGGTCGGCGACGCCGGCTGGCCTGGAACCAGGCCCCGCTGGTCGCCTCCGCGAAAAGCCGCCCGGGCCAGCCGCTCGGCTGCGAGACCGTACGCCTCGGCCTGGAGCGGCGAGATCCCTTGCCCCTCGACCTGGTTCTTAAAGCCGCTGATGAAATCCTCTTTGGGAAAACTGCTCGCTGGCTGAATCTGGTCGCCGAGCAGGTCGCGCACCGTGTGGTCGTACTGGCTGTGCGTCAGCCGCCGGACGGTCGGCATGCGCTCGCCGCGCGGCAAAGCAGCAGCGATTCTCTCGCGATTCTTTTGCAGCTGCTCGTCGGACAGGCCGGCCAGGTAGTTGATCCAGGCCACCAGCGCCCGCTCTTCGTCGCTGTCCGGCTTGATCCGCTGGCCCCCGGTGTGCTTGATGCGCCGCGTGGGCTTTTGCAGGAGCAGCGACTGCTCGGGATTCTTGCGATCGACCAGCAGGGCGAGCGACAGGCCGAAGGCCGTGACCTGCTCGGGACTGGCCCCGTCGCGCGGAAACGCCAGCCGCGTCTCGGAGGCTACGCCGCTTTTGCCGTGGCAGCGCACGCACTGGGCGGCGTGCAAAACCGGATAGAGCGACTTCGCAAAGAACGACTCATCGACGGAGGCATCCTGCGCAGAGGCCGTCTGGAAAGCGGCGCCGAGGGCAGCCGCCAGCAGCGCGACGCACCGAATAAAGCGCTGGAATCGATGCCCGCCCATGAAGACCTTCCTGCTGCTGCTGCAACCGACCAGCCTATCCTAGCACTTCGCTCCGGCAGCCGACAACGATTACTCCCACTCTCGGAACAGTCTGGGCGCGCATCGCGGATGCCATTTCGCCGCCGGTTGTTCGAGGGTCTTGGCGTCAATCGACGTACAGAAACGCGCTGGAGCTGAACAGAGCCTGGCACAAGCCGGCCAGGGCCTGGTCCTTGTTGTTCTCGGCGAGCTCGGCTTCCAATGCGGCCACAAAGGCAGCCGCTCTGGAGATTTCCTCATCGGTGGGTTCCGCGGCCAGCGCCCAGCGACAGAGGAGGCGGATTTGCTCGGAGCGGTCGCTCGACGCAGACTGGGCCCGCGCGGCGAGAGTCCGCGACTGGCCGAGGACGAATTCGCTGTTCATGAGCAGCAGCGACTGCGGGGCGACCGTCGAGCGGGTGCGGAGCTCGCAGTTGGGATTCAGCAGCGGAGCGTCGAAGGTCTCCAGCATCGACAGCGGCAGCGACCGCCGCACCTGGATGTAGACGCTGCGGCGGAACTCATCCGCGCCCAGCACGCCGCGCTTCCCCATCGGCCGGCCGGCAGTATCGCGATTGTCCAGGCCAACGATTACCTGGCCCACGTCATCGACGGTGACAGGCACCGGCGGGCCCTGCATCTTCAGGTTCAGCGAGCCGGCCGCGGCCAGCATCGCGTCGCGGACCGCCTCGGCTTCCAGGCGGCGGATCGACATCCGGCCGAGCAGCTGGTTCTCTGGATCGGCCTGATCCAGTTCATTCGTGCGCCGCGACTGCTGTTGATAGACCGTCGAAGACATCAGCAAGCGGTGCAGCCGCTTCAGCTCCCAGCCGCTGTCGATGAACCGCGCTGCCAACCAGTCGAGCAGTTCTGGATGGCTGGGCCGCGCGCCGAGCACGCCGAAATCGCCCGGCGTGGCCACGATCCCGCGGCCGAAATGGTGGAGCCAGAAGCGATTCACCAGCACGCGCGGCGTCAGCGGCTGCTGGCCACTCGTCAGCCAGCGGGCATAGGCCAGCCGGCGGCCAGAAGTCGGCAGGGCCGGATCGTCCTGCGGGATCATGGCGGCCGCGGTAGTCAGCACCGAGAGCTCGCTCGGCTCCACCGCCTGCCGCGGCTGCTGGATGTCGCCGCGGAAAAACAAGACGGTCTGGGGAATCTTGCCCGGGGTCTCGTACAGGCAGGGCACGAAGTCGTCGACCGGCCGCCGGGCTTGCAACTCCTTGGTGCGGGCGTCGAAGTCCTTGTTGAGGGCATCGACCCGCTTGCGGTCGTAGAGATAGGCGCTGCC
>DASRJB010000624.1:0-2093 GCA_035649715.1 Pirellulaceae bacterium | reverse complement strand
TGATCTACGGCACGTCGAACGCGACCGCGTCCGAGCCCGACAGCGATCCGGTCGGCCCCGAAGACCTGGCCACGACGGTTTATCACCAGCTCGGAATCGTCGCCGATAAAGAGCTGATGGCTCCCGGCGGCCGCCCCATCGAGATCGTCGATGGCGGCAAGGTCGTCAAGGGACTGCTGGCGTAGCAATAGCATAAGCGTCCTCGCTTGTGCAGCGCGGACGAGAGTCAACCATGAGCAAGCGAGGACGCTTGCTCTACGAAGCGCGCGGGCAAGAGGCCCGCCCCACGCCCACCGCGCCGCTCCTTCGGCATGAGGCCGAAGCCCCGCCAGCGGCAACATTGAGAGGCCACTATGACGCGCGCCCTGTCCGCTGCGCTCGCGCTCGTCGCCACCGCCGCGCTCGCCGCCGACCCGAGCATGAACAGCCTCGCCCCGGCGGGCGTGCAGCGCGGCACGGAAACGGAATTCACGATCACCGGCGGCAATCTGGCGGACGTGCAGGAGATCCTCTTCTACACGCCCGGCTTCACGGTCAAGAAGCTCACGCCGGCCGATAACAACCTCAAGGCCCTGATCGCCGTCGCCCCCGATTGTCAGCTCGGCATCCATGCGATCCGCATTCGCTCGCTGGGCGGCGTCAGCAACCTGCGGACCTTCACCGTCGGCAACCTGCCCGAAGTCAAAGAGATCGAGCCGAACACGCTCTTCACGCAGCCGCAGGCGATCTCGCCAAACGTGACCGTCAGCGGCACGATTCAGAACGAGGACGTCGATCACTTCGTCGTCGAGCTGAAGAAGGGGGACCGGCTGACGGCGGAGCTGGAGGGCCTGCGGCTGGGCAACACGTTTTTCGATCCGTATGTCGCGATCCTGAACGCCGAGCGGTTCGAGCTGACCCGCAGCGACGACGCGGCGCTGCTCAATCAAGACTGCCTGGCCTCGATCGTGGCCCAGGAGGACGGCAAGTACATCGTGCAGGTCCGCGAGAGCAGCTTCGGTGCGGGCTCGGCCTATCGCCTGCACATCGGTACGTTCCCGCGGCCCACGGCGGCGTTTCCGCCGGGCGGACGGCCGGGCGAGACGCTGATGGTCCGCTGGATCGGCGATGCGGCCGGCCCGTTCGATCAGCAGATCACCTTGCCGGCGGCCAACGCGGCCGGCGAGGCGCCGATTGTACCCCGTGATGCCAAGGGCGAGGCGCCGTCGCCGAACGTCCTCCGCGTAATCGACCTGCCGGGCTATATCGAAGCCGAGCCGAACGACGAAGCGAAGGCCGCCAGTTCGTCGGGTGCCGCCCCGCTGGCCCTCAATGGCATCATCGATAAGGAAAACGACATCGACTTCTTCAAGTTCACGGCCAAGAAGGGTCAGCAGCTCGACGTGCGGGTGTATGCCCGTAGGCCGCTCCGCTCGCCGCTCGACTCGGTGCTGACGGTGCATAACGCGCAAGGCGGCGGCATCGGCAACAACGACGACACCGGCGGTCCCGACAGCTACTTCCGCTTCAACGTGCCCGCCGACGCCGAATACCTCGTTTCCGTCCGCGACCAGCTCAAGGCGGGTGGACCGGATTACGTCTACCGCGTCGAGATCACCGAGAACAAGCCCTCGCTCGTCATGCGGCTGCCCGAGCGGCGGCAATATGTCTCGACGACGCTTGTCGTGCCGAAGGGCAATCGCAACGCGGTGATGGTGGCCGCCCAGCGGCAGAATTTTGGCGGGGACCTGGCCGTGACCTTCGAGGGGCTGCCGCCGGGCATGACCGCCGAGGCCATCCCGCTGACCGCCGGCCTGTCGGAAATACCGGTCCTGTTCACTGCCGCGGCCGACTCGCAGCCGGCCGGGGCGCTGGTCGGAATCGTCGGCAAGACGGTTGATGAAAAGCTCGGCATCGTCGGCCGGCTCGATCAGCGGACGATGCTCGTCCGCGGCCAGAACAACACTGACGTTTGGGGCCACAATGCCGACCGGATGGCGTCCGTCCTCTCCGAGGAGATTCCGTACTCGATCGAGATCGTCCCGCCCAAAGCGCCGCTGGTCCGCAACGGCTCGCTCGACTTGAAGGTCGTCGCCAAGCGGAAGGAAGGCTTC
>DASRJB010000623.1:0-7711 GCA_035649715.1 Pirellulaceae bacterium | reverse complement strand
CGGCTTCGTCGCAATTTGATACGCGGTTGTCTCGTCCGGAGCGAGGATGCGATGCTTCGTGACTTCCAGCGTGACGATGGCCGAGGCCTCTTCGCCGGCCGCCAGCCGCGGAATATTCACCTGCATTTGCTTCACGCCGCCGTCGAGCGTGGCGTACGTGACGCCGCCGACTCCGGCCGACTTCTCGTCGCGGACAACCTTGACCTGCTGCTCCGGCCAATCCATCGGTACGGGCAACGTCGCCCGGATGCCGCTGGCGCCGGCGGGGGCGCGGACAATAACGCCGAACCGCCACTGGCTGGTCGTGGCTTCACCCAGGCGGATGCCGCGCGGCTCCTCGGCGCGAGCAGGTCCGGCCAAGGTGCAAATGACCGGAATCAGGAGCAAGTGCCGCATATCGCTAGTCTTCTTCCTAGCGCGGGCCGCGTCAACGCGGTCGTCAATCCGCCGAGCGGCGGCGGAATTCGACCGAGGGCCGGCCGCCGCCCCCTTTTCCCGTCAGAAACTCGGGCACGAACCGCAGCGGGGCCTTCTCTTCGGGGACCTTGAAGTTGTCACCCTTTTCCAGGATCGGGCGAAAGTCCTTCACCGCTCCGAGCGGCACGTCGTCGTGCACGATGCACGGATACCAGCCGCCCTTGCCAGCCGCGTCGTCGAGGTAGAACTCGGCATAGCAGTAGTCCAGAACCCAGACCATGCGGGCCGGAATTTTTGCGGCCCGGCACACCGCCACAAATGTTGCCGTGAGGTCTTCCTTGTCGGCCTTGCCATCGCGCAGTGCGCCCGCCGCCCCTCTGAAGACGTTTTTGGTCTCCTTCTCGAACTGCACCCGGTCGCGGACACCACTTTGAATGGCCTGCACCTGCTCCCAGGCGCTGGTCTTGCCCGCCGTCAAGTCGCGGGCCAGCATTTTGACCTTGGCGTGCGTGCTTTCGATCAGCGGGCTGACGCCCAGATACTTGCGGATTTCGCGCGGCGGATCCTTGGGCACGACCAGGCCGCTCGTATCGGCCGGCGGCTGCTGGGCGGTCTTGACGACTTCCAGCGTGATGAAGCAGGTTGCCGTTTCACCCACCGCGAGCTGCGGCACTTCGAACAGCATCTGCTTGAGCCCTTCGCTCGCGCGAATGCTGTGGCTGCGGACGTGCGGCGAGATCGCCTCGCCGACGACTTTCACTTGCTGCTCGGGCCAGTCGGCCGGGAGCGGAAACGTCCCGACGAGCCCCGCGCAGGGGCCGCCCATCGCGCGGATCGAGACGCCGAACTCCCACTTCTGCGTCCGCGACTCCAGCTTGCCGCCCGCTCCGGCAGCGGGCGGCGCGGGCGCATTGCCAAATTGACCAGCGGCGGGCCGCGCAAAAATGGAGAGCGCGGCAACGATCACCAGCAGCCGGACCATGCTTCCCTCACGCCTGGAGCGCAATGGACGCCGCGATTTGCGGCGCCCTGGGAAGCATAGGTTGCAGAGTCGCTAAAGCCCGCTACGGCTGCGGCGCGACCTCGATCGGGCCGGGCAGGACCGTCGCACTGCCGGGATACAGCACGCTGGCCCGCGGCATTCCCGGCGGGCAGTCGGCGGGTGGCGGGGGTTCGCAGCGGTCCCCCCGGTCAAACCAGCCGCCCGTCATCCGCCGGCAAGTGTGGCAGCCGCTCAGGCTGGCCAGCGCGACCGTCAAAATCAATAACCCAATCACTTTTCGCATCTCTTGCTCCCTCCGAAGCGAGGAATTTGCCGTGGTGGCTGGGCAACTCTAGCCCGCGGCTGCTGTGGTGCAAACGCAACGGTGGTCTTTTCGCCGCACGGAGCGAGCGCGGCGTGCCGTGCGTGCGCTCTGTGCGGACGCCGCCCGTGAATTCCGGACCCGCCGGTCGGCCGCGAACTTGACGAAATCGTGAAGGAGCTTGCTTTTTGCGGCGGGCCGCAACAATGATGGAGGCTGCTCTCCATCTCGCAGCTCTGCAACGTGATTCGGCACCATGCGCTTCTGCTCGTTTGCCCGCTGGCTTCGCCCAGCCGGCGGTTGGCTCTCTCCCGCACTCGTCGCGCTGGCCGCGCTGACGTTCGTCGCCCGCGCGCCGGCCGAGGGTCCGCCCGACGCCGCCCTTCAGGCCCCGGCGAAAGCCTGCCCGACTTTTCGCGTCCGCGAGCAGGACCAGATCTGGCTCGTCAGCACGCGCTGCCTGGGCTGTCCCAGCGACGGCCCGGAAATGCCCGCCTGGCAGCTCTGGCAGTATGAAAACGCCACGTGGCAGCCGCGGACCACGGCCGAGTTCTATGCCGCGGATTCGGCCGACCTCGTGACGCCGTTCTATATCCACGGCAATCGCATCGATCCCGGCGTGGCGAGCAGCGACGGCCTGGCGGTCTATTTCCAGTTGGCGGGCAAGTTCGACGACGAGCCGCCGGTGCGGTTCGTCATCTGGTCGTGGCCCAGCTCGCAGATTCACGGCCCGCTGCGCGACGTGCGGTCGAAGGCCGCACGGTCCGACGTCGATGCCTATTACCTGGGCCGGTTCCTGGCGGGGATGAACCCGGACGTCCGCACGGGACTGATCGGCTACAGCTACGGGGCCCGGATCGCCTGCGGCGCGCTGCACCTGCTGGGGGGCGGCACGCAGATTGGCCTGGCGATCGAGCCTGGTCCGCGGCCGCACGTGCGGGTCGCGATGTGGGCCGCCGGCGAGCACGACCACTGGCTCTTGCCCGGCCACTATCACGGCCAGGCCCTGCACGAGGCCGAGCGCTGGTTCATCACTTACAACTGCTGCGATCCGGTGCTCATGCGCTACCGCTTCGTCGATCCCTGCGAGCACCCCGCCGCCCTCGGCTACTCCGGCTTCGCCGGCCGCTACCTGCTGCCGCCCGACCTCGATGCCCGCATCGAAGAAGTCAACGTCACCAACATCGTCGGCGGCACGCACGACATGCGGGCTTATCTCTATTCGCTCTACATTCAGAACCGCACCCGCGACTACGCCCTCTGGCACGAGCTGCCGCCGCTGCCCATTGCCGCGCCAGCCCTCACCGCCGCGCGGTAATTCGTGCGTCTAGCTGCTATGATCCTCTGTCGAGGCCCGCGCTATGCGGGCCGCGCTTGGAGAAATGGCATGCTCTCCTTCCGTTACCGTGGCGGGCGGTTGTGCGATGGGGTGACGCGGAGGGAATGGCTGCGCGTGGGTGGACTCGGAGTGGTGGGGCTGTCGTTGACGGAGTTGCTCGCGCGGCGGTCAGCGGCCGAAGAGCCGCAGCAAGTGAACCGGCTGGCGGCTGGTTTGTCGGGGGCGATGTTCGGCCGGGCGAAGAACGTCATCTTCCTGTGGCTGCAGGGCGGGCCGCCGCAGCATGAGACGTTCGATCCCAAGCCCGACGCGCCGCTCGAAATCCGCGGCCCTTTCAAACCGATTCAGACAAACGTCCCCGGCATGCAGTTCTGCGAGCTCTTGCCGCGAACGGCTCAGCGGGCCGACAAGCTGGCAGTGATCCGCTCGCTGTCCACCGACGACAACAATCACGACGTCAGCGGCTACTGGGTGCTGACCGGCTATCCGTACGGCCCCGGCAGCGCGCGGCAGATCAAGCCGACCGATTGGCCCTATCTGGGCTCGGTCATCAAGATGCTCAAGCCGAGCGAACGGCTGCCGGCGCTCACCAGCGTCTGGCTGCCGGACCGGATGCGGCTGAACGACAACGTCACGCCGGCCGGACAGACGGGCGGATTTCTGGGGAGCTTCTGGGATCCCGAGCGGTTCATCGGCGATCCGGCGGACGACGCTTATCGGATCGACGGCCTGAGCCTGCCGGTCGATCTGCCGCCCGAGCGAATGCAGGACCGGGCCGCGCTGCTGAAGCGGCTCAACGATTACCTGCCGCTGGCCGAGCGGGCGTCGGCGGCCAGTGGCTGGAGCGAGCTCTCGAAGTTCGCGCTGGACCTGGTGACTTCCGGGCAGGCCCGCGAGGCGTTCGACCTGTCGCGCGAATCGGCGAAGCTCCGCGACCGCTACGGACGGCATACCTGGGGGCAGAGCTGCCTGCTGGCCCGCCGACTGATCGAGGCCGGCGTGCGGCTGGTGCACGTCAATTGGCCGCGCGAGCCGGGCGACTCGGCCGTCGATAACCCGATGTGGGATACGCACGCCCAGAACGCCGACCGCCTGCAGGACGTGCTCTGCCCGCTGTTCGACGTGACCTTCGCGGCCCTGCTCGACGATCTGGCCGACCGCGGGCTGTTGGCCGAGACGCTCGTCGTCGCGATCGGCGAATTCGGCCGCACGCCCAAGATCAACTCGCTAGCTGGCCGCGACCACTGGGGCGCCGTTTTCAGCTGCGCGCTGGCCGGCGCAGGCATCGCGGGCGGGCAGGTCTTTGGCGCCAGCGACCGCAACGGCGCGTATCCGGCATCCGATCCGATCCGCCCGCACGATCTCACGGCAACCATCTATCATCTGCTCGGCATCCCGCACCACGGCGCATTCCGCGACCGCGCGAATCGCCCGCAGCTCTTGACCAAGGGCGAGCCGCTGCATCGCTTGCTCGGTGACCGCCCGGCGACGGCCGAGCGGTGTGCCGCGACCGGCGATGAGAGCCTCGTGCCGCCGTACGACTTGAAGCCGCTGGTCGATGTCGATTTCCGCGCGGGCAAGCTGATCGCCGCCACGCCGCCGTCGCGCGACAAGGGCTGGCGGGCCAATTCGCTGCTGGCCGCGGATGCCGGCGGCTTTGGCGCTCGCGCGGAGGGTTCGCCGCAGCCGCACATTCGGCTCGGCATCCTGGAAATTCCCGGTGAGAAAGGTGTTTCGCTGCCGGCTGGGTCGAAAGTCATGCTCGCGCAGGAGATCCGCAGCGCGCGGGGCGGCCAATTCAAGTTTACGGCGGCGATCAGCGGCGGGGGCTCCAGCCGCGAATCGTTTGAGCGCTGGTTCGGCAAGGCATTGACGTGCCGGCTGACGCTGTTTCGCTTTGCCAATGCGAACAAAAATCCGCTGGAAGCGGTGGAATTGGCCAGCGAGTCGTTTCAGCCGCTGCTGGTGGACTTCGACAAGCCCGCGGAGTTCGCGATTTCCCGGTTCCTGGGCTCGACCGTTCCCGGAACGAATTTTGCGATCGGCAATGGCTTGGGCGTGGCCATCGTGCTGCAATCCACCCAATCTCAGGAAATGCGGCCCGGCGAATCCGCGTATTTGTGCATTCACCAGGTCCAGTTGGAATTTCAGGCCCGGGCCCGCGACGAGTCCGTCACGGTTTAGCGGCCCCGCGAGCAGCCGGCCTACCAGACGACGTGTTCCACCTTGACTTCCACGGGAGTATCCCGGAAGTCGCTCTGTAGCTTCGCCACGGTGGCCTGCGAGCCGGGCCAGGCGTCTACCTCCACGCGTTTCAGCCCGGGCAGCCGCCGCAGCGCCGCCACGACTTTGGGCTCGTCCGCCTCGAAGCTGTGCAGGTGGACCGAGCTGACGTCCGAGCGGAATTCCCGCCCCAGCCGGGCGTCGAACCACTTTTCCAGGGGGCCCAGAGGTAAGCCGCGGGTGTAGCCCAAGCCTATCCGATGTCCGGCCAGGACTTTAACCGCCTGCTGCTCGGCCTGGTTCCTCCGCCACGACCAGCCGGCAGCGGCGCTCGCGAAGGCGAGGATCGAAACTGCAATCAGCAGCGTGCGGAGGCGGAAGCGCATGGCCGGCATGCCTTGATGTTAGGCGCACTCCCCGGCACGCGGCCAGCGCATTGTTACAGGCGAGTTACCGCGCCAGGGCAAACACCGTCCCACAGGCAGCACATTTATAGACGCCTAAGTCCTCGTGCGATCGTCGGTTGGCAAACGGGGCTGCTCACTTTCGCTCAACATTTTTACGTCCCGTCCGCGGCACTTGGGGCACTGCATTTGCAATCATTGGCAAGCAGGTGCACGTTTTGCTAGGGATTCGCGGTAGTGGGCCGGCGCAAAACGGTCGATACCGATTTGGCTTTCAGGATAAGTCGGCGCTTAGGGCACTCCCGCAGCTTCGGCTCATGCCCCGCCGCGCGTAACGCCGCCGTGGTCAGGTGCTTCAGCCCTGGCGCGGCAACCGAATCTCGATGCCGTAGCGGGGTGCGACCGACAGCAGCTTCTCGATCTCCTCCTTCGTCGTCGGCGCGGTGGTCGTCGCGCCTTCATCGACCGGTTGACCTACTTCTAGGAACATCCGCTCCAGTCCGGCGGGGGCGACGGATATGAGCATCTTGGCTGGTCGGTCGCTCTCGTTCTTGAACGAGTGTGGCGTCCCGACTGACACGTTGGCGAACGTCCCGGCCCCGGCCACAAGCCGCTCGCCGCCGATCTGGAATGTGATTTCACCTTCGAGCACATAGAAGCCTTCCTCTTCACGGCTGTGGACGTGCGGGGGAGGCCCGCCGCCCGGAGGCACGACCGCCTCGAACAAGGCGTACTTGCCGTTGGTGTCCTCGCCCACGGCAAGGAAGCGGTACACATCGCCGACAACGGCGATGGTGCGGCCCGCCATAGGCTTTGTGAGCGTTGACCTGTGCGTCAGTGCCATCAGCTTCACCTCCTGTTGTGCCGCTCGCCGAGCGACACCGCACAGCAGCCGGCGGGGCACCGGTGAGCTACGAGTCTGGAAAAGCCTACTTGCCCGCCGTGGTGGGTTGAAGGTAATCCTACTCCCCCGCCTTCGCCGGCTTCCACTTCCAGTCGCCCGTAGTTGGGGCCCCGCCAGCGTGAGCGGCAGGCGAGCCGCTACGCGTCGTCGCACTGGGCTTCCATCCCCCATGTTTTCGCCAGCGCCATGACGGATGCCCGCAGTTCCTCGCGGGTCGTAGATTCCTTAGACACTTCCAGCAGTTCGGCGTATTGGTCGGGCGTTAGCTTAGGCTCGAAGGCGATCGCCAGCGCCCCGTCTTGCATCCAGAGTTGAAGCCGCGTTTCCATGCCGGGCAGAGTAACTCTGGCAGGCGGCGCGGTGCAGTACGATAACGCACCCACGCGCAAGAGCAGCGCATAAGAAAGCCAGCCAGCCGAAGCGGACGGGGCAAAATCGGGATGTTGACACGTCAGCAAATCGCCAACCTTCTATAAACTCGAAGACTGGAGCAGCTCCCAATGAAATGGATCAAAGTCACTGGCCAAGTTCCCACCGTTGTTAACGCCGTTCACATTGCTCGTATCTATGGCGCGTATGGGAAGTTTCGCATTGAACTGATCAACGGTGAATCCTTCGACATATCGCAGGCAGAGAATGATCGTCTTGTACAACTGCTCACGGACGACGAGAAGTAATCACGCCTGCTTCAGCACCACGGGGCAGGTGTCGCCCAACTTCGCCAACTGCTGGCGGTCCTGAATTGGCCACGCGCCCACGAAACGTCCAAACCGACGCAATAGGTACGCCGCTACAGCGTCCAAGCAGGTCGGTCCGACTCCAGACACCCTGCCGCAGCGGGCTTTTTTGCATGACCTTCGCTGAGATTATCGCCGCAAGCGCCGCCCGCGGCATCCACCTCGACTCCTTGGACGAGGACTTCCGCGACGGCGCGCCGGTAGTCTACCGGTTTGGCGAATTGGAAAATGCCGCACTACCTTACGCTGGCAGGTAACGTATCCCGTTTCGGCGTCTGGTTTTCTACTCAGTAGCGGGAGCCGGACTTGAACCGGCGACACACGGCTTATGAAGCCGTTGCTCTAACCAACTGAGCTATCCCGCCAAGGGGTCGGCGGACGGG
>DASRJB010000622.1:0-5973 GCA_035649715.1 Pirellulaceae bacterium | reverse complement strand
ACCCTCGCGATTGGACTTATCAGACTTGCCGAGTAAGAAATCGGTTTGATCCACACCGTCGATGGGGCGGTCTTTCGGTACCTGTGCGCCGGCGATCCTGGCGAACGTGTTGTAGGTATCCACCTCGTGCACGATCTCGTTGCTCACGCGGCCGGCGGGAATCCTGTTAGGCCAGCGGATGATAAATGGCGCCCGCAACGAACCTTCCATATGCGTGAAGTAGTAGCCGCGCCACGACCCCGAGGAGCCTTGCCAGGGCCAGGTCGCTTCCGGGCCGTTGTCGCTGGTGAAAACCACGAGCGTGTTCTCGCGGAGCTTCATCTCGTCCAACCCCCGCAGTAGCCGGCCGGCGGCATCATCCATTTGCGTGATGTTGCCGTGGTGGGCGCTGAACCTCGGATCGTCCGAGGGGTACAGCCGCGCGTATTTCTCGTCCGCGGCGATCGGCTCGTGCGGCTCGTGGAAGCAGACATAGAGGAAGAACGGCTTGGCCGCGTCGCGGCCGCTCTTCAGCCAGCGGAGAGCCTCATCGACGACGACGTGCGCCGAATAGCCTTCCTGCGGGCCGGCCGCCTGACCGTTGCGGACGAAATTGCTCGGGTTCTTGTGGCTCGGCGCGGCGTTGTTCTGGGTCGAGAACCAGTGGTCGAAGCCGTGGTCCTTCGGCTGGGGCTGCGTGGGCTTGTTAAACGCGCCGTTGAGATGCCACTTGCCGCTGTGGCAGGTAGCATAGCCGGCCTGCTTCAGCAGCCTGGCGACCGTGATCTCGCTTTGCCGGAGGTGCATTGTCGAGTCTTCCGGAATCCAGTTTCGTACACCCACGCGCGTGGGCGTGCGGCCGGTCATGAGGGCCGTCCGCGACGGCGAGCAGTTGGGATGGCCCGCGTAGCAACTGGTCAGTCGCAGGCCTTCCGCCGCCAGCCGATCGAGGTTCGGCGTCTGCACATCCTGCGCACCGAAGCAGTGCAAGTCACCATAGCCCAGGTCATCGGCCAGGATCAGCACGATGTTCGGCCGCTCGGCGGCCGCGGCGGCGGCAGCCAGACATGCGAATAATCCGGATAACGCCAGCGAGCGGAGTTTCATGATCGGATTCCAGATGGGGCGAAAGCGGCGCGGTTGAATACCCAAGTCGGTGCGGCGACAATCAGCGGGCTGCGGGGTTATTGTAATGGCCGATCCGGCAAATCCACCACGCCCGCCAGCGAGCCCGTGGCGTGTTTCGTTGCGCGAGGTCTTGCTGCTGGTCAGTTTCCTCGCCGTCGGCTGCGTCGCGCTGAAGTATCCCAACGAGTGGTGGTGGGTCGCCCTGTCGAGCTGCACTTTGCTCGTGTTCCTGACGGCCCTGGTCGCGGTGCTCGTCGATCGCGGATCGCGGCAGGCAATGGCGATCGGTTGTGCCGTTTGCATGGCGACGTACGGAGTCCTGGTTTGGTCCAGTGCGGACCGCGAATTTGATCCCTATTCGGGGCGGCTGCCGACGACGCAGATCATGAAGCCGCTGTTTCAGGCCATCGTTGCGGTGACCTACCACGACATGAATACGGGCAAGCTCCTGGCGGACTACGACCCTGCAAGTGCGCCGACCAATGCGCCCTTGAACGTCTACTCGCTAGAGTCGCCCGACCGCGGCCAGTTCATGCTGATCAGCCATTTGCTGTGGGCGCTGCTGCTCGCCTGGTTTGGCGCTCGCGTCGCCTGCGCGCTCTACGCCCGGCGGATTCGGGAACAACAGGCGACCTGAGGGATACCGATGCGATACCGCCGGCAAGCGATTTTACTGGTCGGGCTGCTCGCGGCCGCGCGGCTGGCTGCCGGTCAGGAAACAGCCGCCTTGCCGGCAGGCGTGAAGATCGTCTGGGACGCGGCCCAAGCGCAGCGCGAATCGACCGCGACGCGGGAACGGATTTGCCTGAGCGGCCTCTGGCGATGGCAGCCGGCGCAGCCCGCCGCGAGTGAAGTGCCGGCGCGAGGCTGGGGCTACTTCAAAGTCCCCGGCAGCTGGCCTGGCATCACGAACTACATGCAGAAGGATACGCAGACGGTCATTGCCCATCCGGCGTGGCAGAATGTGGCTATCAGCGGCGTTACGGCCGCCTGGCACCAGCGAGAGTTCAGCGTTCCGCGCGAGTGGGCCGGCCGCCGCATCGCGCTCGCGGCCGAGTACGTCAATTCGCTGGCCACCGTGTATGTCGATGGCCGGCCGGTGGGCGAGATTTCGTTTCCGGCGGGCGAGGTCGATCTGACCGCCGTCTGCCGTTCGGGCGAGAAACACGTGCTGAGCCTGCTGGTTGTGGCGTTGCCGCTGAAGAGCGTGCTCCTCTCGTACACCGATACGGCGGCCGCCCGACAAGCGCCGGCGGTCGTCGCCCGCCGCGGCCTCTGCGGCGACGTGTTTCTGGTAAGCACGCCGAAGGCGGCGCGGATCACCGACGTGAAAGTCGATCCTTCGGTGCGGCGGGGCGAGATTGCCTTCGAGACCGCGCTGACCGGCCTCGCGGCCGACTCCAGTTACACGTTGCTGGGCCGCGTTACCAGTCCCGGTGAATCGCCGCGCGAATTCCGCAGCCCGCCGCTCACAACCGGCGACTTAAAGGAGGGTCGCTTCACTTTCACCGAGAAGTGGCGGCCGGCAAAGCTCTGGGACCTGCACACGCCCCAGAACCAGTGCGAGCTGTCACTGACGCTGGTTGATTCGCAGGGTCGCACGCTCGATGTGAGCGACCCCGTTCGCTTTGGCTTCCGCGAGTTCTGGATCGGCAGCCGCGACTTCTACCTCAACGGCAGCCGCATCTTTCTGTCGGCGGTGCCGCTCGACAACGCCCAGGTCAGCGCGGCCGCCGCCAGCTACGCCGGGGCCCGCGAGAGCCTCGAGCGGCTGAAGGCGATCGGCGTCAATTTCGTTTACACGCACAACTACGGCTGCCAGCCGGGCGATCACCTGAGTTTCGCGGAAATCCTGCGGGCGGCCGACGACGTGGGAATGCTCGTCGCCCTGTCGCAGCCGCACTTCACGCACTACGACTGGCAAGCGGCCGATGCCGACGCGGCCAATGGCTACGCCCGGCACGCGGAGTTCTACGTGCGGGTCGCACAGAATCATCCGGCGGTCGTGGCCTATTCGACCAGCCACAACGCCTGCGGCTACGGCGAGGACATGAATCCGGACATGATCGACGGCCGCACCGATCCTCGCAGTCCCGGCGAGCAGAACAACGCGCGGCGGGCGCTGCGATCCGAAGCGATCATCAAGCGCTTCGATCCCAGCCGCATCGTCTATCACCACGCCGGCGGCAATCTCGGGGCGATGCACACGATGAACTTCTATCCGAACTTCGTCCCCGTGCAGGAGATGTCCGACTGGTTCGAGCACTGGGCGACGACCGGCGTCAAGCCGGCGTTCACCTGCGAATATGGCGCGCCCTTCTCGTGGGACTGGGGCATGTATCGGGGCTGGTACAAGGGCGAGCGGTCGTTCGGCAGCGCCCGCGTGCCGTGGGAGTTCTGCCTGGCCGAGTGGAACGCCCAGTTCCTGGGCGAAGCCGCATACAAGATCGAGGAGCCGGAGAAGGCGAATCTGCGCTGGGAGGCCCGGCAGCTCGCCGCGGGCCGGCTGTGGCAGCGGTGGGACTATCCGCAGAATCTCAATTTGAACTCCAAGCAGTTCACACAGCGCGACCCGATCGTCGCCGAGTACATCACGAGGAACTGGCGTGCTTTCCGCACCTGGGGCGTGTCGGCCATCTCGGCCTGGGAGCACGGTCAATACTGGGACGTGAAGAGCGGCGTCGAACGGAACATCCGCCAGGAACTGCCTGTCGATTGGGACAAGCTGCAGCGGCCCGGCTTCAGTCCGGACTTTCTGGGCCAGCGCTACGAGCGGATGGACATGGCCTATGAGCGAGCCGATTGGACGCCGAGCGCCGCGGGACAGGCCTTGCTGAGGAACAATCAGCCGCTTTTGGCATATATCGCCGGCAAGCCCGAGGCCTTCACCAGCCAGGACCACCTGTTTGTTCCCGGCGAGACGGTTTCCAAGCAGGCGATTGTGATCAACAACTCGCGGCAGACGGCGACCTGCGACTGCACGTGGTCGCTTGGCTTGCCGCAGCCGCTGGCGGGCAGCCAGCAAGTCACGGTAGCGACGGGCGAGCAGGCGCGGATTCCGCTGGAGCTGGCGCTGCCACCATCGCTCGCGCCGGGCGACTATGAGTTGCGGGCCGAATTCAAATTCGCGGGCGGCGATGCGCAGGCCTATTCGCTTGCGATTCACGTCGTGCCGCGGCCTCGCGCGTTGCAGGTGAGCGCCAGGATCGCACTTTTCGATCCGCCGGGTCAGACGCGGGCCTGGCTCAGCAAGCTCGGCCTGGCGTTTAGCGACGTTGACGCCGCGGCCGACCTGTCCGGCTTCGATGTGCTGATCATCGGCAAATCGGCCCTGACGCTCAGCAGCGCAGCGCCCAGCATCTCGCGCGTGAAGGACGGTCTCCGCGTGCTCGTGTTTGAGCAGACGGCTGAGGTGCTTCAGCAGCGGCTGGGCTTGCGTGTCACCGAGTACGGCCTGCGCGAGGTGTTTCCGCGGGTTGCGGATCATCCGATTCTTAAAGGCATCTCGAAGGAGTGCCTGCATGACTGGCGCGGTTCGGCGACGCTCGTGCCGCCGCGGCTGAAGTACGAACTGCGGCCGCGGCTGGGACCGACCGTGCAGTGGTGCGGCCTCACGGTGCCGCGGCTGTGGCGATGCGGCAACCGCGGCAACGTCGCCTCGGTGCTGATCGAGAAGCCGGCCCGCGGCGATTTCCTGCCGATTGTGGACGGCGGCTACAGCCTTCAGTACAGCCCGCTGCTGGAATATCGCGAGGGAGCCGGGCTGATGCTGTTTTGCCAGCTCGATGTCACCGGGCGGACCGAGTCCGATCCGATCGCCGATATGCTGGCCAGCAATCTGCTGGAATATGTGGCTGCCAGCAAGCCGGTTGCCCGCCGCGAAGCGGTTTATGCGGGCGATGCCGCCGGCAAGATGCACCTGGAAGCAGCTGGCATTTCCGCCGTTCCCTTCGCGGCAGGAAAGCTGCCGCCATCGGCGGTACTGATCGCCGGTCCGGGCAGCGGCGCGGTTCTCGGCGAGGACGCTGCCGCCCTGGCCGATTGGCTGGCATCCGGCGGGCGACTCGTGACTGTGGGCCTCAGCGAGCAGGACGCCCGGCAAGTTTTGCCGCAGCTGCGCCTCCGCAAAGCCGAGCACATTGCGGCGTTCTTCGAGCCGCCGCCGTTCCGCTCTCCGCTGGCGGGAGTCAGCCCGGCCGATGTTCACAACCGCGATCCCAAGGAGCTGCCGCTCGTTATGGCCGGAGCGACCACTGTCGGTGACGGCGTATTGGCCTGGTCCGAGGATGGCCGCATCGCCGTCTGTCAGTTGGCGCCCTGGCAATTCGGCGGCAGCCAGCAGCCCAACCTGAAGAAGACATTTCGTCGCACGTCGTTCGTGCTCTCCCGGCTGCTGGCCAACCAGGGCGCCAATAGCGAGACACCGCTGCTCAGCCGCTTCGCGGCGCCGCTCGCGGCTGGCAGCAAGGAGCAGCGCTGGCTGAGCGGCCTGTATCTCGACCAGCCCGAGGAATGGGACGATCCGTATCGCCATTTCCGCTGGTGACGCGGTTGACTGATCCATTTGCCTGCGAGTTGAATAGTGACGATGATCGCGTCCGACTCCAATCCCGCGCGGCCCGCCGCCGGCAGCTCCGAGCAGCCGATTGTGGCTGAAGTCGTGACGCGGCCGCGGCCGATGCAGTTCGGCCTGCGGACGCTGCTGCTCTTGATGGCGGTCTGCTCGGTGCAGTTCGCGGTGATGTCGTACGCGGGGGTGCTGCCGGGAATCGCGCTGAGCCTGCTCTTGGCGTGCGCCGCGTTTGCGGGCGTCTTTCTGATGGGCATCCTGCCGGGCGTTTTCGCCGTGCAGCAAGTTCGCCAGCT
>DASRJB010000621.1:0-6676 GCA_035649715.1 Pirellulaceae bacterium | reverse complement strand
TCTCCGAGTCGAAGATCGGCGACTACGACTTCGTGTTGATCGACTGGGGCGCTCGCGGCCGGCTCTATCACAGCGACTTGACGCGGGTGCTGGTCACCGGTAAACTTTCGCCCCAACTTCATAGCGTGTATGGAGTTGTGCTCGCCGCGCAGCGGGCGGCGATCGCCGCGATCCGGCCCGGCGCGGTGCTGAAGGAGATCGACGGCATCGCCCGCAAGGTGATCGAGGCCGCCGGCCACGGCGAACGCTTCGGTCACTCGCTGGGCCACGGCATCGGCCTGGCGGTCCACGAGCTGCCGCGGCTAGCGCCCGACCAGGACGGCCAGCTCGCTCCCGGCATGGTCGTGACGGTCGAGCCCGGCATCTACCTTCCCGAGTGGGGTGGCGTGCGGATCGAGGACGATGTGCTGGTGACTCCGGACGGCTGTGAAGTGCTGACGAGCGTACCGAAGGAACTGGATGAGTGCCTTGTGGCCTAGCGCTGTAGGGAACGCCCTCCGTGGCGTTCCCTGGAGTGACAAAGAGCCGCGGCCTTGGATCGCCACAGAGGGCGATCCCTACCGAATCTATGCCTGACCCCGATAAACGTCGCCGGAAGCCGCCCCCCAAGTCGCCGCTACCGAAGTCCCGGAAACTTTCGATGAGCAAACCTGAACCGATTTCCGGCAGCGTGTTTGAGCTCGACCGCCTGCGCAAGCTGGTCGAGCTGATGAAGGAGCACGATTTGAGCGAGGTCGATCTGCGCGAGGCCCGGCAGCGGATCCGCGTCTGTCGCGGGCCGAAGGAGCCGCCGCGCGGCGCTTATGCCGCGCCCCCGCCGGTTGCCGCGATCGGCGCTCCGCCGGCCGCCAAAGCGCCCGCGGCCGAGGCGGCGAATGTGGCCGTGATCAAGTCGCCGATGGTCGGCACGTTCTACAGCCGGCCGAATCCCAAGGCCGAGCCCTACGTGAAGTCCGGCGACCGCGTCGATACGACGACCGTGGTGTGCATCATCGAGGCGATGAAGGTCTTCAACGAGATCCCAGCCGAGATCCGCGGCAAGATCGTCGCCGTGCTCTGCGAAGACGGCGAGGCGGTCGAGTTCGACAAGCCATTGTTCAAGGTGGATACCAGTGGTTAAGTGGGGCAGGCTTTCAGCCTGCCTCTCGTTCCCAAGCTCCGCTTGGGAACGCCCGCCCCCGAAGCTCAGCTTCGAGAGCGGCGAAGCAGAGCTTCGCAGGCCGCGGGTTCCCAAGCAGAGCTTGGGAACCAGACCCTCTGCACTCTGAAATCCATGTTCAAACGCATTCTCATCGCCAATCGCGGCGAAATCGCCTTGCGGATCATCCGCGCCTGCAAAGAGCTGGGGATCGAGACCGTCTGCGTCTACAGCACGGCCGATCGCGGCAGCCAGTATCTCGAACTGGCCGACGAAGCGATCTGCATCGGCCCGCCCCGCGGGGCGCAGAGCTACCTGAAGATCGACCAGATCATCAGCGCCGCCGAAGTCGGCAACGTCGAGGCGATCCATCCGGGCTACGGATTTCTTTCGGAAAACGCCCACTTCAACGAGGTCTGCCAAAGCTGCAACATCGCGTTCATCGGCCCCACGCCGCAGGCGATGGAGGCCCTGGGCGACAAAAACACGGCTCGCACGATGGCCAAGAAGGCCAAAGTGCCGGTGGTGCCCGGCAGCGACGGACTGATCACCGACGACGACGACGCGGTCCGTGTGGCCCACCAGATCGGCTTTCCCGTGCTGATCAAGGCCACCGCCGGCGGCGGGGGCAAGGGCATGCGCGTCGCCGGCAACGACCTCTCGCTGAAAACGGCGCTGCTACAGGCCCGCACCGAGGCCCAAGCCGCGTTCGGCAATTCCGGCGTCTACCTGGAGCGGTACATCGACCGCCCGCGGCACGTCGAGGTGCAGATCATCGCCGACAGCCGCGGCAACGTCTGCCATCTCTTCGAGCGCGAGTGCAGCACGCAGCGGCGGCACCAGAAGCTGATCGAGGAATCGCCCGCACCGCGGCTGCCGGCCGCCCAGCGGCAGGCGATGTGCGACGCCGCCGTGAGGATGGTCCGCGAAGCGAACTATACCAACGCGGGCACGGTCGAGTTCATCGTCGATCAGCAGGACAACTTCTATTTCATCGAGGTCAACGCCCGGATCCAGGTCGAGCACTGCGTCACCGAGCTGATTACGGGGATCGACCTCATCAAGACGCAAATCCGCGTGGCGGCCGGGGAGCCGCTGCCCTTCAAGCAGGCCGACGTCGTGCAGCGGGGCGCGGCGATCGAGTGCCGGATCAACGCCGAGAACCCGGAGCGGAACTTTCAGCCCTGCCCGGGCCTGATCAAGCAGCTGCACGTGCCCGGCGGCCCCGGCGTCCGCTGGGATTCGCACGCCCATCCCGGCTACACGGTGCCCCCCTACTACGACTCGATGATCGGCAAGCTGCTGGTCCACCGCGCGACCCGCGAGGAGGCCATCGCCTGCATGCAGCGGGCCCTGGCCGAGCTGCGGATCGAGGGCATCCAGACCACCGCGCCCTTCCACCAGCGGATTCTCAGCCACACGACCTTCGCCCAGGGCCTGGTCGATACCAAGTTCGTCGAGCGCGAGCTGCTGGTTGAGCAGGCTTAAATGGAAAAGTTCAGTTCGGGTTTCAGCTCGTCGGGCACTTCGGCGCGGATGCGGAGCTTGGGCTTTTCCATCGTCACGGTCGTGTGGGGCTCGACGCTGTGCGTGAGCCAGACGCTGGATCCGATGACCGAGTGGTGCCCGACGACCGTCTTGCCGCCGAGGATCGTGGCATTGGCATAGATCACCACGCCGTCCTCGAGCGTGGGATGCCGCTTGTGGCCGCGGACCAGGTTCCCGTCCTCGTCGGTGGCAAAGCTCAGCGCGCCGAGCGTCACCCCCTGGTAGATCTTTACGTGGTTGCCGATGTCGCACGTCTCGCCGATGACGACGCCCGTGCCGTGATCGATGAAGAAGTGGTGACCGATCGTCGCGCCGGGATGGATGTCGATGCCGGTCTGTTTGTGGGCCCATTCGCTCATCATCCGCGGGATGAACGGCACGCCCAGCCGCCGCAGCTCGTGCGAGATGCGGTGCACCGTGATCGCCTCGTAGCCCGGATAGCAGAACACGACCTCGTCGATGCTCTTGCAGGCCGGATCGCCGTCGTAGGCGGCCTGGGCGTCGGTCGCCAGCAACTGGCGCAGATCGGGAATCCGCTCCAGGAACGTGATCGCCATCGACTGGCCCTTGGCCTCGTAGTCGGCCGCGTTGACGCACGTGCTGGCCTTGGTCACCACGCGATCCTCATGCTGCAGGGCCCGGGCGATCTGCCGCGTGAGCTTGTCGTGCAGGCCGTCGATCAGGTCGCCGACGTGATAGGTCACGTTGCCGATGTGCAGGCCTTCGCGGCGGCGATAGCCGGGATAAAGGAGCTCCTTCAGATCCTCCACGCAGCCGACGATCTCTCCATAGTTCGGCAGCGGGCAGTGGCCGAGGTAGTGGATCGAGCCGGCCTCTTGGTAGCCGGCGACGATCCGGTCGGTCAGCCGCGGAAGCTGCTCCTTGAGACGCAAATCGGAAGCCATGGCGAGTTACTCCGGAAGAGCCGGCAGGACCGCCGGCCAGAAGCGGGCAAACTGCGAACACCGCCTGAGTCCTGACGCGCGGGGCAGCGCGTCAGCCGTTACACTGGCACCGCGAAGACCCAAGGTGATAGCTGCGAGCTGGCATGCGAGGGGTGCCTTTTGCCGCGAGGCGGAGCGCCCTTGCGGCAGTTCGCCGAATCGTAGGCGCAAGCCCGCCCCGATTCAAGGCTTACCGTGTTTTTTCGGTAGTACGGGATCGCGAAATGAAGCCAAATTCCCTGCCGATTCGTGCGTGCCTGGACGCTGGCAGCGGGGTTAGCGCCCTGCATGGCGTGCGGTAAAGTAAACAGGTAGCCGTCGTTCTTAACGCGAGTCAGCCATGCCGATCGTCAAGTTTGTCAAAGAGAAAAAGGAAATCGACGTTCCCGCCGGGGCCAACCTGCGTGCCGAGGCCGTCAAGGCGGGGATCAACCTGAACCAGGGGTTCAACGGCATCGGCCAGTCGATCAACAAGGTCTTCAATTGCACGACGCTGAGCTTCGGCCTGTGCGGGGGGTTCTGCGGCACCTGCCGCGTGCTGGTCACCAAGGGGATGGAGAACACGAACAAGCTCACGCTGCGGGAGTGGGTGAAATTCAAGGTGCCAGTCATGCCACCCGACCCGATTCCTCCCCTGGCCTACGTCGGCCACGAAGACACGATGCGGCTGGCTTGCTGCACGACGGTGCACGGCGACATCGAGGTCGAGAGCGGCCCGGAAGTGAACCTGTTCGGCGAGAACTTTTTTTCGTAGTGGCAGACAAGAATGTCTGCCCCACAGCCGGTGAAGCAGATCATCGCGGTCGTCAAGCCGTTTCTGGCCGAGAAGGTCGTCGAGGCGCTGCGGCGAGCGCCGCTGGAGGCCCTCACCGTGCGCGAGGTCAAGGGCTACGGACGGCAGAAGAACTACCTGGAAGAGTACGGCCAGTCGGAATACGCCCTGGCCTTCCTGCCCAAGGTCGAGATCGAGGCTTGGGTCGATGACGCCCGCGTGAGTGAAGTCGTCGAGCGGATCAACAGCGCAGCCCGCACGGGGAGGATGGGGGACGGCAAGGTTTTCATTCTGCCGGTCAGCCGCTTCGAGCAGGCGTTCGACCTGGCGGAGCGATAGGCTACGCCTCGCGCTTCGGCACGAGGCTTTCGAAGAGGTTTTGCAAGGGCTCCATGGCCGCCGCGGGCGAAAACGTCTGCTCAATGTGGTCGCGGGCCGGCTCGATGCGCGACCGCCACGTCTCTGGATTCAGAAGTGCGTCCTCGATCGCATCGGCGAGCAGCCGCGCGTCGGCCGGTGGCACGAGCCGCCCGAAACGGCCGGCGTCCAGGATTTCGCGCGGGCCGCTCTTACAATCGGTGGCCAGCACGGGCGTGCGGCAGAGCATCGCCTCCACCAGCGCGTTGGGCATGCCTTCGTAGAGCGACGACAGGCAAAACAGATCGGCCTGCCGGAAGTAGGGCAGCGGATTGGCGCGGAAGCCGGCGAGCGTGACGTGCTGCTCCAGGCCCTGCCGGGCAACGGTTGCCCGCAGTTCCGCCTCCAGGGGGCCGGCGCCCAGAATCCGCAAGTGAACCTGCTGCCGTTTTCGCTCGTGAACGAGAATGCGAATCGCCTCGATCAGGTACGCGAATCCCTTCTGCGGGTGCAGCCGTCCGGCGCTGGTGATTTCGAAGCGTAAGGGCGTCCTTTGTTCGCCCGGCGGCAGCGGCTCGTGCATCCGCCGGTCGATGGGGCCGATGTCGAACGCGTTGTAGTGCGTTTCGATTTTCGCCGGCGGCAGGCTGTAGTAGTCGATCGCCGCTGTCCGCACGCCCTCGGAAACGGCCAACACGCGGTCGGCCGTGTGATAGGCCCGCCGCAGCAAGCGCCGCTTGAACCAGCGATAGCGCTCGACGTTGGTTTCGAAATCCAGCCGCGGATCGGTCACGATCACCGATACTCGAGACACCGGATGGCGGACCGCGCCGGCGGTCGTCAGCGTCATGTGGTAGGTCCGGTCGTAGACCAGGTCGATCTGTTCGTGGCGCAGCACGGCCGAGAAATCGCGAATCCGGGCCCAGTGGGCCTGCCCGGGAAATCGCCACGCCGGCTGCTCCCAGCGCTCGCCAAAGACATACACGGGCACGTCGCGCGGCAGTTCCGGCAAGAGCTCGCCGCCCGGCGTCACCAGGTATAAGTGCGGCACGAACCGCCCGCGGTCCAGCCGTTGCAATATGCCGACGAGCTGCCGCTGGCTGCCGCCGCCGGTCATGTCGCCGATCGCAAACAAGATCCGCAGGGGCCGCGTCACGCGCTGCTCCGGTGCTCAAGCCAGGATTGAAACATGAGTACGTCCCACAGCAGGTATTGCCAGTTGGCGCGGCCCGCCAGATGCTCGCGCCATTTTGCGACTACGGGCCCTGCCCGCAGAAATCCTTCGCTCTCCAGTCGCTCGGCAGCGAGCAGCGACTCGGCCCACTCGCGGAGCGGCCCGCGCAGCCACTGGCCGATCGGTACGCCGAAGCCCCGCTTGGGCCGCTCAAACAGGCTCGGCGGCAAGTGCCGGCCGAGGATCTGCCGCAGCGGCCACTTGCTCGTGCCCGCACGGACTTTGAACTCCAGCGGCAGCGTCCAGGCGAATTCCACCACGCGATGGTCCAGCAGCGGTACGCGGGCCTCCAGGCTGACCGCCATGCTCGCCCGGTCGAGCTTCGTCAGGATGCAATCGGGCAGATACATCGCCGCGTCGAGAGCCATCATCTGCTCCAAAAAGGCAGCAGGCACACTACGTGTACTGTCGCCTGCCAATGGCGAGCCGCTAGCTCCAATCACCACCTCCGCCGGCCTCTCCCAGTGCCGGTGCAGCTCGGCATACAGCTCGCGCCGGTCGGTCACGCCCAGCGCGCGGGCCCGAAAGCTCTGCCCGCTGCGGCCCAGCAGCCGCTCGTGCACGACGTTTTGGTACAGCCGTGAAGCGAGCCTCCTGAGCGGAGCGGGCAGCCACGCGATCCGCTTCCAGATGGCGTCGATTCGTGCGTAGCGGTCGTAGCCGCCGAACAGCTCGTCGCCGCC
>DASRJB010000620.1:0-19055 GCA_035649715.1 Pirellulaceae bacterium | reverse complement strand
CGCAGCGCCTTTGTGCAACACGACGGCGGCATTCCGAGTGACTTGACCCTTTGGCAGTACCGAACTGCCTCTCCGATCAGCTCAAGCCGCTTTGAATCGTCCATCGTCAGACCTGGTGAGTTTCAAAATTGCGGGTGAACGTAATTCGTCCAGGCCTGCTTCACGGCCTTGGCATCGTTTGCAGAGATTGAGCCAATTCGTGCCAACAGCAGCGATTGCTCTAAGCAATCCAAGCGGGAAAGCCGAACCGTCGAAGGCGCTCGGAGTGCGCCGACCTTCCAGTCCGCCAGTGTGACATCGGTCGTGGAACGCGGTGCGGCTGAAGTGACGGCCGCTGCGACCACATCCGTTCCATCGATCCACAGAACCAGAATCGGTCGCTTCTTGGAACCGCTGCCATCCGTAAATGGGATGTCCGCGACCCAGAATTCACCGGGCTGGGCGGACGTCATCGTACAACCCTTCGTCCTCAGGACTGTACCCGTTCAGGAAAGCGCCGTGGCCGCGCGTGGGATCGGGCCGATTGCCCGCAGGGCTAATGTGAATTTGCCAGCGACCCGGACCGATGGTTTCAACGATTGACTGCGGCAGGCTGAGCCGCTCGCCGGGGGCGAGGTCCACGGAGAAAGTGAATTCGGAGCCGTTCATCGAAAACCCTCTGCCACTGCTTCTATTATACCACCGTGGCCATTAGTACTCATCCGCCGGCGCGATTTCCTTAGTCGGGTCGAACTGCTCGCCGGGGACGATCCAGATTTCGCCGTGGAGGTCGTCCTGCTCGGCGACGACGCTGTGGTGGCGGACGAGCTCCAGGACGGCCAGGAACACGCCGACGATCGCCGACTTGTGCATGCCCGGCTGAAACATGTCGGAGAACGCCACGCGGCGCTCGCCCACCAGCTTCCCGTGGATCCGCTGCATGTAGACCTGGATCGGCGTTTCGTCGTAGACGATGGCCTGCGGCTGAATGGCCTGCGACTCGCGGAGAATGCGGCCCATGGCGCTGACCAGGTCCCACAGCTCGACTTCCCGGATCGGCTGGCCGGCCGGATCGACCGCCCGCGGCGGCAGGTCGCTGGCCAGGCGGCCATAGTGCTGCTGCCAGTCGCGGCTCCGCTCGTCGAGCATGCTCGCGGCGTCCTTGTACTTTTTGTATTCCAGCAGCCGCTGGACCAGCTCGTCTCGGGGATCGTCCCAGGCTTGAACTTCCTCGCCGCCGCGGGGCAGGACCAGCTGCGATTTGATTTCGACCAGCGTGCTGGCCAGCTCCAGGAAGTCGCCGACCTCGTTGACGTCGAGCTGCTGGAGGACTTCCAGGTGAGCCAGGTACTGCTCGGTGATCGGCACGATCGGAATGTCGCGGATATCGACCTCGTGCTTGCGGACCAGGAACAGCAGCAGGTCCAGGGGCCCGCGGAAGGTCTCCAGTTGAACGCGAAAGTCCATGCGGGAATCGTAACGCCTGGCGCGCGGCCCAGGCCATGGCAAACAGCAAAGTTGATTTGCGGCGACCCCGGCCGGTGTGTATATTACGAAACCATAATCTGCCGATTTTTCGGCAGGCGGACGAGGCGCTGATTCATCTTTTGCAGGACCGGCGGCTGGCCGCGGCCGGCCGATCGCGGCACAGTTTCTCCCCGGGTGGGTTGATGATTGAGATTCGCCACAAAGATTCCGGTGCAGTCCTGAAGACCGTCAATGGGGAGTCGTTGGCGGGCGAGTATTTCGAGGGCGCCAAACTCGCCGGGGCAGATCTCTCGAAGCAGAATCTGCAAAAGGCCGATTTGCAGCGGGCCGACCTCCGCGACGCCGACCTGTCGGGGGCCAACCTCAAGGGGGCGCTGCTCAACGGAGCGCTCGTGCGGGGGGCGATCTTCGACGGCGCAAACATGGAAAAGGCCGACCTCACCGATTCGTTCGCCCTGGGTGCCGGCTTTCACGGCGCGAACCTGAACGGCGCGATCATGCGCTACGCCAAGCTCTCCGAGGCCGATTTCTCCGAATCCAGCCTGGTGGGCGCCGACATGAGCATGGCGGAGCTCGGCTGCGACTTCAGCCGGGCGAACCTGATGAAGGCCGACCTGCGCGGTTCTATTCTGGCCGGGGCGGTCATGGACGGCGCGACTTTGCTGGGCGCGAATCTGACCGATGCCAAGCTGGCCGGGGCCGATATGTCGGGCGCTCGCCTGGAAGGCGCAATCATGGCGCAAGGCCGCAAGCTCGGCGTGGGCGGCTTCAAGAAGAAAGAAGCCCGACCCTGGTGGCAGTTCTGGGGCTGAGGCCTGATCCAACGTGCAAGGGCCGGCCCCACCAATCCGACGCGCAAGAGTGTGAGCGAGGGACATCGCTCAAGAAAGCAAGAAGGGCGCGACAAACCACCGTGGCTTGCCGCGCCCTCGAGCGGGTGTACGGGTGAGGGTGGCCGGAGATCAAACCGGTTCTGATCCCACAAGGACGTGTGACGATCCCATCAATCGCCCCACGGGCCACCCTCATCGCGGGTTGTGCAGTTACTTCGAGGCCAGGGCCCCGAAGATCATCGGCTGCCGCGACTCGACGCTCAGGCCGAGGATGAACTTCTTGGCGGCCATGTATTCGGTCGTGCTCAGCAGGGGCAGGTGCTCCTTCAGCTTCGCATCCATCGCCAGCGTCAGCTGCTTCACCTGGCTGTGGAAGGCCGAGCCGTCGCCGGCGTCACTCGGAGCACGAGCCGCGAAGGCCCGGTCCAGCAACAGCCGCTCGGGAGCGAACATGTCAGCCGACAGGGCGGCGGGCCAGCTCAGGCGGCCCAGCTCGCGGTTGTACTGAGCGGGATTCAAACCGTTCGGAGCCTGCTGCCGGGCCAGCGCGATCTGCTGCTCGGCGGTCAACCGCTCGGGCCGGGTCGCTTCGCGGGCCGCGCGGTTGATCTGCTGCATCCGGAAGTAGGTCTCGGTCGCTTTCTCACGATTGACGAGATAACGGGCGGCGGCTTCCTGGTTGTTGATGTTCGACAGCGAGTTGAAATAGTTCATCTCGCCGGTCGAACGCCGCAGATAACCCAGGCCGCGGAGCACACCCTCTTCGTAGGTCGAAGAGAAGTAGCCGTATCCGCCGCCGTATCCGCCGCCGTAGAAACTCTCGGTCACCCCGCCGCTGGGCGTGGCAAAGGTTTGTGCGGCCGCGACGCCCCCCAGCATCAGCAGGCCGACGATCGACAACACACTCGTATTGACCAGGTTCGCTTTCATTTCCACCCTCTCACTTTCCGTGTTTGGTTGCGGCAACTCGCCGACTTGCAAAGCGTGCTTCCTCAACGTCTGTTACGGCCGAACCCTAAAAGCAAGGGCCGTGCCAGAGCGGCCACCGGAAAACTGCGTCGCCGAAAGAGTAGAATTGGCCAGGGACTTACGGCGACAAAAATCGTGCGGGGCGTTTTTGGAGAACGATCGCAGGCGCCTCAAATTCTCAGACTGGGACGGCTTTTTCTCCCGTTTTGAGAATATGCGATCCAAGACATGCCGTTCGCCGCGGCGAGGATGTTGCCGTTTCGCCACAAACTTTGCGCGTCATCGATGAATCAGCACGCTTCCCATTCTCGCAGCGGATTCTGGCCCGATCTGTTAGCAGGCCTGCGGCAGACCGAGGAGCAGGCTCGGCAGGGAGGAGGACCAGCGGCAATCGAGCGACAACACTCAAAAGGCCGGCTGACCGCACGCGAGCGCATCGAGCGATTGATCGATCGCGGCTCGCCGCTGTTGGAATTGGGCCTCTGGGCAGGCTACGAGATGTATGCCGATTGGGGCGGTGCGCCGGGTGCGGGAGTTGTCACGGCGATCGGCACGATCGGCGGCCGGCGGCACATGCTCATCGCCAACGACGCCACGGTCAAAGCCGGCGCGTTCTTTCCCATCACGGCCAAGAAGGTGCTGCGGGCCCAGCGGATTGCTTTCGCTAGCCGACTGCCGCTCGTTTATCTGGTCGATTCGGCCGGCGTGTTCCTGCCGCTCCAGGAAGACGTGTTTCCCGACGAGGACGATTTTGGCCGCATCTTCCGGAACAACGCGGTTATCTCGGCGGCGGGAATTCCGCAGTACGCGGCCATCATGGGCAACTGCGTTGCCGGCGGCGGCTATCTGCCCGTACTTTGCGACACGGTGCTGATGACCGAGGGTTCCGGGCTGTTCCTGGCCGGGCCGGCGCTGGTCAAGAGTGCGATCGGCCAGGAAATCTCGGCCGAAGAACTGGGCGGTGCGGCGATGCACGCCCAGATCAGCGGCACGATCGACTACCGCGAGCCCAATGACGAGGCCTGCCTGGCCCGGCTGCGGTCGCTGATCGAATTGCAGCGGCCGGAGAGCGATCAACCGCCCGCTCCGTTTGCCCGCCGCGAGTCCGCCGAGCCGAGCCGGCCGGGCAGCGATCTCTATGAACTGATCGACCGCGATCCGCGGTCGAGCTATGAGGTCAAGGACGTGCTGGCCTGCGTCGTCGATGCCGGCAGCTTTGACGAATACAAGGCCGAGTACGGCCAGTCGCTCGTCTGCGGCACCGCGCGGCTCGGCGGCTATTCGCTGGGCATCGTCGCCAACCAGCGGCACCGCGTGAAGTCCGCCCGCGGCGAATTCCAGTTCGGCGGCGTGCTGTACGTCGATTCGGCCGAGAAGGCCGCCCGCTTCGTGATGAACTGCAATCAGGAGTGGCTGCCGATCCTGTTCCTCCAGGACGTGAATGGCTTCATGGTCGGCCGCGACAGCGAACGGGCGGGAATCATCAAGGCCGGGGCGAAACTGGTCAACGCCGTCAGCAACAGCCGCGTGCCCAAGCTCACGCTGATCACCGGCGGCTCGTATGGGGCGGGCAACTACGCCCTGTGCGGGAAAGCGTTTGATCCGCGATTCATTTATGCCTGGCCTACGGCCCGCTACGCCGTGATGGGGCCGGCCCAAGCCACGGGCACGCTGCTCGATGTGATGGTTGCCAGCCTGAAGAAGCAGGGCCGCGAGCCGGACGCGGCAGAGCTCGAATCGCTCCGCGACCAGGTCGCCGCCGACTACGAGCGGCAGACCGACGTCCGCTACGCCGCCGCCAGGCTGTGGGTCGATGCAATCCTCGATCCTGCCCGGACGCGCGACGTGCTCATTCAATCGCTGGCCGTCGCGACGAGGTACGCCGGCGAAGAGCCGTTCCGCGTCGGCGTATATCAGGTTTGATGCCCCAATTGCAGCTCGATGTGCGTCTGCAGGAACGCAAACGCGCGGCGCTCCTGGTCACCGGCGGTCTTTTGGACGATGACCGCCAGCCGCGATAGGTCCGCGCGAATCGTCTCGGCCGGGACGATGCCGATCCGCGTGGCGTGGATGGCCGCTTCCAGCACGGCGTGCTTGGCGCGGTTGAAGCCGAAGAACGGCCGCACTTCGCCGCGCTGGATCACGCGGCAATCGATCGTCGTCCGCTCGGACGCGTCGTCGAGCAAATCCACGCGAAACGCCAGCCAGCGGCAGCAGTCCGCCAGCCGCGGACAGGGAAAGCCGTCGATCTTCACCAATGCCGGCTGCGGATCGAGCGATTCGACCGCGGCATGGGCCAATAACTCGACGTCGTCGATCACGTGGAACACGCCGCAGCCCGATCGTTTGAGATTCTGGTAAGTCTGCGAAGTCCGAAACGGCCGCAGCACGAGCCGCGATACCTGGCGATCGACGCGCGGTCCCATGGGCGCGATGTTAGCCCGCCCCGCATCGTCCAGCGTGACGACGATTCCCTCCAGGATCGGCTCATCGGCGGACATCGCGCTCGTGCCTCAAAAAGTCACCGGCTGCGAGGGTACCTGGCTGGGCTCGGACGCCCTCGGCAGTTCGCTCTCCATCCGCGGCAGTTCGGCCAGCTCAGCAATTCCCGCGAGCCGCAGGAAGTTGGCCAGGATCGTGTAGCCGCCTTCCGTCAGGATCGACTCCGGATGAAACTGCACGCCGAAAACCGGCCACCGCGTGTGGGCCAGCGCCATCACGACGCCGTCTGCTGTCTGGGCGGTGACCACGAGTTCGTCCGGCAGCGTCTGGCGATCGACGACCAGCGAGTGATAGCGGCCGACGGTCAGCGGGCTGGGCAGGTCGGCAAACAGTCCCTCGCCGCCGTGCTCGACCTGGCTGGTCCGGCCATGCATGGGCGCGGGCGCGCGGACGATACGAGCGCCGAGGGCCGAACCGATTGTCTGATGGCCCAAACAGACGCCGAGCATCGGAATCGTCCCGGCCAATTGCTTGACGATCTCGAGCGAATGCCCGGCTTCATTCGGCGTACACGGGCCGGGCGACAGGACGATCGCTGCAGGCCGAAGGCGGGCGATCTGGTCGGGCGTCAGTGCGTCGTTGCGGACGACTTGCGTTTCACATCCCAGCCGCCGCAGGTAGCGGGCCAGGTTGTGGACGAAGCTGTCGTAGTTGTCGATGAGTAGCAGCATGTCTAGACCAGCGCTCGTAGCAGCCCCTCGGCCTTGTGCCAGGTTTCTTCGTACTCCTTCTCCGGCAGCGACTGGGCGACGATGCCGCCGCCGACCGGAAACTGCCACCAGCCGCCGGCTGAGGTAATTGTACGGATCAGGATGCTCAAGTCCGCGGAGCCGTCGAAGCCAAAATAACCCAGCGACCCGCAGTACGGGCCGCGGGCCGTCGGCTCCAGCTCGGCGATGATCTCCATCGCGCGGATCTTTGGTGCTCCCGTAATGGAGCCGCCGGGAAAGGCCGCCCGCACCAGGTCGATTGCCGTCTTTCCCGGAGCGAGCTGCCCCTCGACTGCGGAGACGAGGTGCTGGACGAACTGATAAGTTTCCAGGCCGCATAATTGGTTGACGCGGACGCTGTCCGGCGTGCAGACCCGCGACAGGTCGTTCCGCAAGAGATCGACGATCATCACGTTCTCGGCCCGATCCTTTTCGCTTTGCAGCAGGTCGTCGCCGGCGAACAGGTCGGCCTCGGCCCAAGCGGTGCGGCGGCGCGTGCCCTTGATGGGCCGCGCCTCGACGCGCCCGCCGCGCACGCTTAGAAACCGCTCGGGCGACGCGCTGGCGATTTGCACGTCGCCCAGGTCGAACCAGCCCGCGAAGGGCGCGGGATTGCAGTTCCGCAGCCGCAAGTAGAGTGACAGCGCATCGCCGCGCGCCGGAAACAGCAATCGCTGGGACAGGTTGACCTGGAAGACATCGCCGGCGTGGATGTAATCGATCGCCCGCTCAACGGCGGCACAATACTCTCGCGCCGTGAAGTTGCTGCTCAGGCCGGCTGGTCCGGCAACGGGAAACTGCGGCGCGAGGTCGGCGCGGGTGGCTGTGGTTCGCGCAGCGAACCACGGCGTCGCGGCGCCGGTTGCTTCCAATATCTCCTGGAACTCCTTAATTCGCCGCTCCGCCCGCCGCCGCCGCGCCGCGGGCTCAACTTCGGGAAACCCCTGCGAGATCAACCACGCCCGATGTTCGACGTGGTCGATCGCCACGACCGTGTCGTACAGGCCGACCGCCAGCGCCGGAATCTGGAATTCGTCGAACCGCGACGACGGCACGAGCTCCAGGCTGTGGGCCAGGTCGTACGACAATAGCCCCGCCGCACCACCCTGAAACGGCGGCAGGTCCGGCCGCGCCGCAGTTCGCCATTGGCGTAACTTCACCTCCAGCCGGCCCAGGCCGTCCGTGTGATCGGCGGGCACCGTCAGAAACTCGAACGGCTCGGCTGCCAGGAACGAATACCGCCCCAAGCGCGGGTCGCGCAGCGCGCTGTCCAGCAGCAGACAGTGTGGCCGCGCCGCCAGCCGCACCAGTGCCGACTCGACGTCCGTTGCGGGCCGCAGCTCGACGGCCAGCGGCAAGTCGGTCTCCGCGGCGAAGCTCACGTCCCCGCCTCCCGCCGTGCGGTGTTTCTGACGGCGGGCTGCGCCGACTTCCGCAGTCGATGGCTTTCTTCGCTCACGGTGAGATAGCCCCAGTCGAGGGCCTCGTCTTGGCGGTACTCCTTGCCGAGGGCCAGCGCGATCGCGGCCTTGGCCATCTCGTAGCCCAAATAGAAGGCGTGCGAGGGATCGACGTTCGTCGCCGGCTCGTGCGTGTCGCTCGACCCGCCAAAGCCCGGATGCAACAGCCGCTCGAAGAGCAAAAACGGATCGTGGTCGGTCAGGTGCAGCCCCGCGCCGAGTAAGTGCACCTGTCCGCCCTCGGCGTAGATGCGGTAGTTGTGGTCCTTGATTTGCGCGGCAAGCCGGGCCAGATTCTCCGCGCCGAACTCGTGCACTTTCGGATCGCGCAAGGTCACCAGCCGCGGCTCCAAATGTTTGGGCGGAATGCGATGGCTGGCCGCGTGATAGACGAGCCGGCGGGCCAGGTCGCACTCACGAACACTCGTCCGTGACCAGTTAATCACCTGCGTCGTGAGCACGCTGCGAATGCCCGTTTCCTGGCAAAAGCCCAAGAGGAGCACGTTGATCCCGGCGGAGTCGGCGTCGGTTAGCTCCGTGAGGTTGCCGATGCCCATCAGCATCTCGGCGTCGGGAAAGCGGCGGCGGACTTCTAAGTAGCGCCCGAGGCTCGCCGCAAAGCCGCAGCCGATGGGTTCCAGCACCGGGTCGATCCGCAGCGGCACGCCGGAGGCCGCCAGCAGCTCGACGGTTTCGCCCAAGCCGCCGAGCGTGGCGAAATCGTCGGGAATCGCGACGACCTCACAGCCCCAGTCGCGTGCCGCGTCCCGATTGGTGGCATTGACACTCAGCACCAGTTCCGCGCCGGCCCGCACGGCCGGTTCAATTTCCGCTGGCTGAAGGCTGTCGATCGAGACCCGCAAGCCTTCGGCTTTCAAGGCCCCAACGCACTCGCCGACGCCGCCCCAGGGCTCGCCCGGATCGCAGCCGACGTCGATCACGTCCGCACCGTCAGCCCGCAGGGCCCGTGCCTGCCCGACGATCTCGGCCAGCGGCAGCCGCGGCGCATGATTGATCTCGGCGATGATCTCGATGTCGTACTGGCCGTAGTCGCTGGTGCGGCGCGACTGGCCAAAAAACTCATCGAGCTGCCGCAGGTCGCGCGGCCCGCGCTCGACCTTAGCGCTCGTTAGCGCCTGCACGGGCGCTAGATCCCCTTCGCAATAGCCAGGGACAATCACCCGCGTCGCCGCGGGCGGAATGTGAACGTGCCGTGCGATCCAGGCCGGCGTCATCAGCGCCGCGACGGTGATCGGCAGCACCTCGATCGTGTACGCAAAGCCCACCCGCTCCGCCAGCGAAGCCACCATGGGCCGCAGCGCATGCTCGGCAAGCCGGCCGGTGACGAAGTGGATGTGGTGGGGCATGTGGGCTGAGTGGCGAGTGGTGAGTGGTGAGTGGCAAGCGAAAATGCAGTCGCCCACTCACCTCCGACCACTCACCACTCACTGCTCCTACTCATACCTGAACCCGCCATTGACGGGAATGATCTGACCCGTGATGAAATCCGCAGCGGGCGAAGCCAAAAAGGCCGCGGCCCGAGCCACGTCCTCGGCCGTGCCCCAGCGGCCGCGGAGCGATTGCCGCGCGGCCCTCTCCTGCCAATATTGCGACGCTGCTGCACCCCAAGCGGTGCGAATCCAACCCGGTGCGAGACCGTTGACGCGAACGTGCGGCGCGAGCGACTGGGCCAGGCTCCGCGTGAACGCCATCACCGCGCCCTTGATCGCGGCGAACATCTCACCGCTGTCGCCGGCCATGCCTTGTTCGGCCTGGTCCCAGCCGATGTTGAGGATCACGCCTCCCGGGCGATCGGTGCGCGACACCATCCGCCCGCCGATGAGCCGCGACAGGTGGATCGTGGCCAGCACATCGACCCGCCACAGAGCCGCGAGTTTCTGCTCATACGGCCAGGCCGCCGCCGCACCCGTGAGCACATCGGCCCCAGCGCAATTCACCCAGATGTCCACGCCGCTGCGCCAGTTCCAAGCCGCCGTTGCAAATTCGCCGGCTGTTTGCGGCGCGCCCAGGTCGGCGAGGAGAACGGCCGCGTCGCCGCCGAGCGCACGAATCTCGCTCGCAACGTCCTCGGCGCGCTCGGCGTGCCGGTTTCCGTGCACGACAAGCGCCGCGCCGCAGCGAGCCAGTTCCAGGGCGATTGCTCGCCCGATGCCACCGGACGCACCGGTGACCACGGCCACGTGGCCCAACAGCGGTGTGGCTTGGAAAGGAACCACGCTCGACATCATTTCCTCCGGTTCGGTTCTAGTTCAGTCGGAACCTAGCAGCAAGGAACGAATGGAGTTGCGCCACTTGACCCGCCGCAGCCCGCTCGGGACAATTGCCTATGGAGTCTTGGGGGGCGTTCGCATTTCCAACACCTGTTTGGGTGTAGAAACAAAGGAATTTTAGCCGGTAATTTCCGGCATCCCGCATGGCGCCGCTAGTTCTCGACGTCACCGCAGCGGATGATCCGCGCGACGCCGTCCATCGGGCCGTGCAAGCGCTGGTTGAAGGCAAAGTCGTCTCGCTCCCCACGGAGACGGTCTATGTCGCCGCCGCCAGCGGCTTGTCGGAACGGGCGGTCGGGCGGCTGCTGGCCCTGCGCGACGGGAAAATCGATGGCCCGGCCGTGCTGGCTGTCCGCAGCACGGAGGAAGTGCTCGATTACGTGCCGCAACTGCCGCTCGTGGGCCAGCGCCTGGCCCGCCGCTGCTGGCCCGGCCCGGTGACCATGGAATTGGCGGATGCTCAGCCGGAGAGTGCCATCCACCGGCTGCCGAAGCAAGTGAAGGCGGCCGTGCTTCCCCGCGGCGAGATTCGTGTCCGAGTGCCGGCACACGACTTGATGCTGCGCGTGTTGCGGCTGCTGGCTGGGCCCGTCGTGATGATCGGCGCGCGGCGGCCGCAGGACGGCGATTCCGTGACGGCCCAGGAAGTCGTCCAGCGCTTGGGAAGCGGCGTCGATGTGGTGCTCGATGACGGCCGCTGCAAATTCGCCCAGCGGTCGAGCATCGTGCGGGTCGATGATCGCGGTTTTCAAGTGCTGCGGGCGGGCGTCATCTCCGAGGCGAATCTCAAGCGGCTGGCGAGCTTCATGGTGGTGCTGGTCTGCACCGGCAACACGTGCCGCAGCCCGATGGCCGAAGCGCTGCTCAAGCAGCGGCTGGCCGACAAGCTGAAGATCAAGATCGGCGAGTTGGACGACCGCGGCATCGTGGTGATGTCCGGCGGCATCTCCGCGGCGCCGGGCGGGCGCGCGGCAGCCGAGTCGATCCAGACCATGCGCGAACGCAACCTCGATCTGTCGCAGCACGAGAGCCAGCCGCTCTCGGACCGGATCGTGCGGTTTGCAGACGTGATCATCACAATGACCCGCGGTCATCGCGAGGCGATACTTGAGCAATGGCCGGATGCCGAGCCGCGGGTGCATCCGATCTCGGGCGGTCGCGGCGATGTGTCGGATCCGATCGGCGGACCGATCGAGCAATACCGCCGCTGCGCCGAACAGCTCGACGCGTACCTGGAAGATTGGGTCGAGAAGCTGCCGCTGGCGGAGCTGCGCGGCGAGGCCTAATTGCGGAGTCCACCCATGCGAATCACCATTGGCGCCGACCATCGCGGCTTCAATCTCAAGCAGCAAATTGCGGGCTGGCTGAAGTCGCAGGGCCACGAGGTGGCCGACGTGGGAACTACCTCGACCGAGAGCACCGACTATCCCCTCTTCGCCGCGCAAGTCGCCCGAAAAGTGGCCCAGGGCCAGGCCGATCGCGGCATCCTCGTGTGTGCGACGGGCGTGGGAATGTGCATTACCGCGAACAAGGTCCGCGGCGTGCGGGCCACCGTGGCGTACGACGAAGACGTGGCCCGCGCCTCGCGGCAGCACAACAATGTGAACGTGCTCTGCATGGGCGAACGCCTCACGCCAGAGGCCGCCCAGCAGATCGTGCAGACCTGGCTGACCACCGAATTCGAAGGCGGACGGCACAGCCGACGCCTCGGCGAGATTGCCGACGTTGAACAGTCCGAGTGCGGAGTCAGCCGCGGGTAGGCCGGACCGATATTGGCCGACGTCCGGCGAATTACCGGGATGGACGAGTCGTCGAAAAAATCCGCTGGCCAGCGGCAGGCCTCCAGCGAGCCGTGGACGGTCGCCCTTCATCGCCGGCTGAGTCGGGCCTGGTGGTACTTCGCCATTCCCATCGTCACATTCCTGATGCTGGGCTTTGGCTGCTACTATTGGGCCACCTGGCCGGCGCGGCAAGTAGCCGATGACTTTCAGCAGTCGCTGGCGTGGGCAGACTACGCGCGGGCGTTTTCGCTTTGCTCGCCGGAGTTGCAGAAGCTCGGTAACGCGGAGAAGCTGGAGCAGATCGCCGAGGCCAGCGGCGAGTTCTATCGCCCGTGGGCGTGGGACAGCGGCGCGTGGGAAGGCAACCGCGTCCAGCTGAACGCGGCGGGCAGTGGCGCGTCTCGAGCTTCCACTCTTCCGGCAGCGGCAAATCGCCGCTGCGGCTGCCGTAGCCGGCCGGGGGCGCCAGTGCCGCTTATGACGGATTTTCCGTCGCGGTCGGCCCTGATCGCCGCCGAATGCTAGGTTTGCTCCGGCCGCTGCGCATCCGCCTTGGAAGCGAGCGGCCTGGGGGACCAGCCGCATGAAAGCATACGAACATTCGGGGATCGTGCCGGTTTCCGGAGCGCTGATGACGCTCGGCGCCGGGTCGCTGGCCGCGCTGCTGCTGGGCGTGGTCTACACGTTTGCCTTCTATCACATCCTGTATGTCTATCTGAATGTGCTCTTCACGTTCGGGTTCGGCGCGGCCGTGGGCTGGACGGTCGGCTTCGTCGCTCGCGAGGGCAAGATCCGTAACGTGCCCGTGGTGGGCGGCCTGGCCCTCGTCGCGGCCTTCGTCGGCCTCTATTCGGCCTGGGGCACGACGGCCTACGCCCTGGTGCCCTCGTCCGAGCTGAAGCAATTCTGGAACGATGTCGGCTTGTTCCCGTTTCTGCCGCACAACATCGCCGCCCTCATGGGCAAGCTCTACAGCGTCGGCTCGTGGGGCATGACGGCCAACGCTCCGGTGCACGGGCTGCCGCTGGTAGCGCTGTGGGTCATCGAGGCCGGGATCATCGGCGCGATGGCCATCGCCATGTCGGTCGGGCAAATCCTCGAGTTGCCGTTCTGCGAACCGTGCGACGAATGGGTCGTCGCCCGCGCCGAGCCGCACCTGTTTGCGGGCCAAGGGTATGAGGCGGCCTGGTCGGATGTGAAGCACGGCGCATTCGAAAGCCTCGCTCAGACGCCGCGGGCCAGCGGCGACGAGACGCACTACGTCCGCGTGACGGTCAGCACCTGTCCCAAGTGCGACGCCAGCAACTACCTCTCGGTCGTCGCCTGCGAGAACCGGGTCAACCCCAAAGGCGGCCGCTACAAGGTCGAGCAGAAACTCGCGACGAACATTCCGCTCACGGCGGCGCAGGTCGAGATTGTCGATGCGGCCGCGTTTATCGCGCCCGCTATCGGCAGCGAGCAGTTGGTCAGTTGTCAGTCCGTCGGTTCCGCGGCGATCGAAGAGCCGGCCAACCGATTTCCTGACTAACCGACCGACCGGCATGCCGACTCACCGCACGGTCAGCGTCCGCGCGGCGAGCAGTAGCTTCCGCGGCCGCGACAGACGGACCCGCCGCCGCAAGACGACTAGCGGATCGCGCTCGATCTTGGCCAGCAGCGCGCGGTAGGTGCCCCACATCAGCCGGAACACGCGCCGCGGATCGCGGTCGAGGTATTTTTCGGTTCGCTCCCCAGCCTCAAACAGCCCCGCGGCCCGCTGGCATTGGAACTTGAGCAGTTCCGCCAGCTGCGCCGTTCCTACCGGTCCCAGCCAATCGACCGGGGCACAACGGAAGCGAGCCAGTTCGTCGTGAGGCAAGTAGACCCGGCCCTGCCGGCCGTCTTCCTGCAAATCGCGGAGGATGTTCGTCAGCTGAAAGGCCACGCCGCAATCGGCTGCCGGCAGGATTGCCTCGTCGTCGCGGCAGCCCCAGATCGGCAGGCAGGCCAGCCCCACCGCCGACGCCACGTGCTCGCAGTACTTCCGCAGCTCAGCGTACGTCGCGTAGCCGCGTTGATCCAGGTCCATTGCCACGCCATCGACGATGTGCCACAGCAAATGCGGCGGCACGACGAACCGGCCGACGGTGTCGGCCAGGGCCAGCAGCACCGCCTCGTCCGCATGGCCGGCCAGCGCCGCCCGCAGCTGCTCGCGCCAGCGGGCCAGCCTGGCCCGCCGATGATCCAGCGGCTCCGGCCCGTCCGCGATGTCGTCGCAACGGCGCGCGAAGGCATACAGCGCCTCCATGCCCCGCCGCTGGTCGGCCGGCAGCGGCCAGAACAGGCAGGCGAAGGTGGACGAAGACCTCCGCGCGATCAGCCGGCATTCGCGGAACGCGGCATCCAACTCGGGAGTCATGGGGACCACCAGGCTTGAGCGAGGAGCCGCAGCTTCGTCAGCCGACCGACCGTCGGGCGGCGCGACCAGACATCGTACCGTTGGCGGCGGATCGCCGCGAGGATGGCTTGCCCGCCGGCGATAAACGCCCGCACGGGCAGCTTCAGCTCGCGGGGCAAATCCTTGACCAGCGACTGGCCCAGGAAGAGCTGCATCTCGGCGAATTGAATCAGCGGCCAGAGCAGCTCGCGAAAGTCGTCGTCGCAGCGGCCGGCTGCGAAGCGAGCTTCGTCCCAGCCGCGGGCACGACACGCTTCTTGCGGGATGTAAATCCGCCCGCGCTCGTAGTCGCGGCGGACATCCTGCCAGAAATTCGCCAGCTGCAGCCCCGTGCAGATGAGATCCGACTTGTACACGTTTTCGTTATTCAGCGCCCGGCCCAGGCAGAGCACGATCCGCCCCACCGGGCTGGCCGATTTTTCACAATACGTCAACAGCTCGCCCAGCGTCTCGTACTGCGTCTGCGTCTGGTCGCGGCGAAAGGCCACGAGCAAATCCGCCAGCGGCTGCCGCCGCAAGTCGAACTCGCGGACCGTTTCGGCCAGGGCCACAAACACGGGGTGCCGGGCCTCGCCGGCGAACATCGCGTCCAGCTGTCGCTCCCACCAATCCAGCAGCCGCAGCGACTCGTCCCGCGCTATAGGGAATGCCCTCTGTGGCATTCCCGCGCTTGGTGGCGGCCCCAAATTGGCAGTCTCATCCGCCAGGTCATCCGCCCAGCGACAGTAGGCATAGACGTTCGCCAAATGCTGGTGCAGCCGCCGCGGGAAGAGCCAACTGACGACCGTGAAATTCTCGTAGTGCGAGCTCGCCAGCCGGCGGCAGTACGCCCGCGCTTCTACCGGCGAGATCGCGCGGGACTGCGCCTCCGGTCCATAGGCAGCAAGTTCAGCGGCCAGGTCCATTTCGTCTCGTCCAAATCCACAAACGGAGACCAACTCCAGTTGCACTTGGCCCTTGTCAGTTTGCACTTTGCATTCGCTGCGCGCAAGGAAGCATTATGCGCTCCGAACCTACCCCCGCTGGCGATTGGCCATTAGACTGCAAGATTGCCAACTCTCGAGGGACAAGATCATGAGCGCGGCGGCATTCGATGACCTTCAATCCGCCCTGGCCTCTGGCGGGGCGGATGCGGCGCTGGCGCAGGCGGCGGATTTGCTGCGGCGCGAAAAGAAGCATCACGAGCTGTTCGAAGTCTTGAAGATGCAGCTGCGGCGGCGATTGGGCCTGCCGCTGCTGGCCAGCGAAGCAGCCGACGGACTCCCGGAGCAGCAGCGCGCGAAACTGGAGGACGGTTTGATCGAGGCCTGCCGCGAAGTCGGCTCGGCACTGCTGAAGGAGGGGCAGATTCGCGAAGGCTGGATGTACCTGCGGCCGGTGGGCGACCGGGCGGAAGCCGCAAAGCTGCTGGCCCAGGTCGAGGCGACCGACGAAAACTACGAAGACCTGATCGACGTCTGCCTCCATGAGGGCGTCGATATTGGCCGCGGCTACGGCCTGGTGCTCGAGCATTTCGGCACCTGCAACGCCATCACGCAGTACGATTCGGCGATCATCCGCCGGCCGCGGTCGGAACAGGCGCCCGCGGCCAGGCGCCTGCTGGCCCAGGTCCACGCCGATCTGATCGCCAGCGTGAAGGCCGACATCACCCGGCAGGAAGGGCAGCAGCCCAAGGAGCAAACGCTTCGCGACTTGCTGCTCGACCGCGAGTGGCTGTTTCAGGACAACGCCTATCACCTCGATACGACGCATCTGGCCGCGACCGTGCGGATTGCCCGCGTGCTTAGTGAACCGGCCGATCTGCGGCTCGCGCTCGACCTGACCGAATACGGCCGCCGGTTGAGCCAGCAGTTTCAGTACCACGGCGATGAGCCCTTTGCCGAAACTTACCCGGCCAATGCGCTTTATTTCCAGGCATTGCTGGGCCAAAACATCCAGGAAGCGGCCCTGTACTTTCAGACCAAGGCCGAGCTGCTCGACCCGCAGCACCACGGCTATGGGGCGATCGAGACTTACATCGATCTGCTCGCCCGCTTGGGCCGGCACGCCGAGGCCCTGGCCGCCGCCGTCAAGTTCGATGTCGGCAGCATTCAGCCGCTCGGCAACGCGCCGCCGCTGGTCGAGCTGGCCCGCAAGTCGGGCGAGTACACGTCGGTCCTGGCTCACTGCCGGCAGAAGCAGGACCTGCTTGGGTTCACCGCGGCGCTGGTGCAGTCGGCGAAGTGAAACGTCGGACTATGCCACGATCTGCTTGTGGACTTCGCCGCTGGTGTCGGTGAGGCGGAAGTCGCGGCCGGCGTAATGGAACGTGAGGGACTCGTGATCGAGGCCCAGCAGGTAAAGCAGCGTGGCGTGCAAGTCGTGCGTGCCGATGCGGCCGCTGACCGCGTTTTCGCCCAGCTCGTCGGTCGCGCCGTAGCGGAGGCCGCCCTTCACGCCTCCGCCGCACAGCCACATCGTGTAGCCGCGGTTGGCGTGGCCGCGGCCGTTGCCATCGCCCTTGTCGTCGCGGGCGGTGCGGCCGAACTCGCCGCCCCAGACGATCAGCGTCTCGTGCAGCATCCCGCGCTGCTTGAGATCGGCGATCAGCCCGGCGATCGGGCGGTCGATCGACGCGGCGTTGCGGCCGTGGGCCTCGCGGAGGTTGTTGTGCTGGTCCCAGCCCTGGCTGGTGAGCTGGATGAAGCGAACGCCTTTTTCTGCCAGCCGGCGGGCCATCAGGCACTGCGTGGCAAAGTTCTGGGTCGCCGGATCGTCCAGGCCGTACAGGTCGCGGATCGATTGAGGCTCGGCCGACAGGTCGAGCGTCTGGGGCACCGAGGTCTGCATCTTGTAGGCCAGCTCATACGACTCGATCAGGCCGGCCAGCGCCGGATCGTGCGGGTCTTCGGCCAGGAGGCGGCGATTGGCACGCGCGACGAAATCGAGCTGCTTCCGCTGGTCGCCGGGCGCGAGGTGCGTGTTTTCGATGTTGGGCACTCCGCGCGCTCCGCCCGACAGCCGCGTGCCTTGGTACATCGCCGGCAGAAACGCCGAGCCGTAGTTTTGGGCGCCCCCGAGGTCGCTGAGCGGATTGATCGTGATGAAGCCGGGCAGGTCTTCAGCGACGGAGCCCAGCCCGTAGACGACCCACGAACCGAGTGACGGGCGGACGAAGGTCTCGCTGCCGGTGTGCAGCGTAACGGTCGCCTGCTGATGGCCGGCAACGCGGGTGTGCATGCCGTTCAAGAGGCAAAGATCGTCGGCGTGCCTTGCCAGGTGCGGAAACACGTCGGCGATCATCAGGCCGCTCTGCCCCGCCGGAGAGAACGAAAAGACCGGCCCCAGATGCTTGCTCCGCCCGCCTGTCATTCCGACCATCGCTGATTTCCAGTCGAACGTGTCGATATGGCTCGGCCCGCCGGCCATGAACAGGAAGATGACGCGCTTGGCCTTCGCGGTAAAATGCGGCTGCTTCGGCGCAAGCGGGCTCTTATAGGCCTTCGGCTCGGCGGAGCGCGACCACTGGGCATGCAGGGCAGAAAAGGCCAGCCAGCCGAAGCCGGCGGCTGTGGATTGCAGCAGGGTACGGCGGGGGGGTCGAACAGGAAATCCCTCGCTTACGCTTCGGGTTGGTATGGTCGGACTCATGTCAGTAAGCAGTTAGCGGACATAGCGAAATTCGGCGGACGCGAACAGGGCCTGAATCAGGGCGGACCAGTGATAGGCATCGCTCAAGTCGCGATCGAGGCTCTTGACGAGCGCGATCGTGCCGGCGGTTTCCTCGGCGGTCGGCGGGCGGCGGAGGACGCGCTGATACGCCCAGGCGGCTCGCTCGGCATCGGACGGGCCGGCATCGGCCAGCAGCCGCTCGGCCGTCTCGCGCACACACTTCGCCACGAACTTGTCGTTCATGAAGAACAGCGCCTGCGGGGCGACGGTCGTCACCTCGCGCTGCCCTTGCAGCAGGCAGGGATTGGGAAAATCAAAAAGCGCGTACTCCTCTGAGAGCTTGTCGCGGAGGACCGGCAGATAGACGGTGCGGTAGGGCGAATCGACGGGCAGCAGGCTCGCGACCTGCGATTTGGGGCTCTTGCCGCCGATCCCCGAGACCTGAATGCCCGCCGGCCGCTCGCTGGTCAGTTGGCCGGAGACTTCCAGCAGCGAATCGCGCAGCGGCTCCCACTCCAGTCGGCGGCGGTTCATTCGCCACAGCAGCGTATTATCCGGGTTCTGCTCCTGGCCTGCCGGCTGACTGGCGCTAGACTGCCGGTAAGTGCGGCTGAGCACGATCGCCCGGATCAGCCGCTTGACCGACCAGCCGTCATCGCGGAACCGCGTTGCCAGGTGGTCGAGCAATTCTTGCTGCACCGGCGGCCGGCTGTTAGTGCCGAAATCATCGACCGTGCGGACGAGACCGTCGCCGAACAGGTGCTGCCAGACACGGTTGACCATGACCCGCGCCGTCAGCGGATTGTCGGGCGAGGTGATCCAGCGGGCGAGCTCCAGCCGTCCGCCGGCGCTAGCGGGAACGCTCGCCAGCCGTGGCAGGCCGGGGATTCGCAAGTCGCCGCGGGGCGGGGCCTCGCCGCGGTCGGCCGGCTCTCCCTTGAGGCGGATTTCGCA
>DASRJB010000619.1:0-3869 GCA_035649715.1 Pirellulaceae bacterium | reverse complement strand
GTGCTGAATCCAGCCAGGGCCACGCCGAAGCAGAGCAGGTTGACTGCGCCCGCCATAAAAAATTTGGGATCCGTTTTCTCGCGCATCGGCACGATCATCTTTTCCGGATTTCGAACGGGCAGAGGAATTCCCGCCTTGAACCAGGGCAGCTTCAGCGTCGGCGGCGGCCGGTCTTCCTTCACGCGCGTCGTGTAGATGCCGACCGTCGTTCCAGCCCAAGTGAGTCCGCAGAGCAGCGCCAGGCAAGCGACCGTGACCAGCGCCTGCGTGTAGAGCACTTGCAGCCGGCTGACGGGCTGGGCGAGCAGCATCTCCAGCGTCCCGCGGCCCAGCTCGCCGCTGACCGCGTCGCTGCCGCGAGCGATGGCGAAGATCGAGATGCCGAACACGACGATCGGCTCGTTGTAGCCGATCGCAATGCGGCCGGTGTACGACAGCAGCTGATCGAGCGGGACCGGCGAAAAATCCTTGAACTGATCCCAGATCTGCTCGATGATCGCCGCGAACTGGCTCATCTGCAGCCGGCTGACGATGAACACGCGGACCCAGCAAAACGCGAAGAGCAGCGCCGCCGTCGCCGCAAAGAGCAGGCGGGCTTCCAGCAGGCACTTTTTCAGGACGGCGCGGTTCAAGGTCAGGAGTCGGAGATCGGGAGTCGGGGGACAGGCGAGCGGGAGGCGTGAGCCTCCCGATAATGCAGCGGCACTTCGGGCGCGGCGCCATCAGCCAGCTCACGCTGGCCGCTCGCCGGTGGCTTCGACGGCCCGCCGTTCTCGGAATGGAACCGCTGATACACCGTCCGCAGGCCGATCGGCTCGATCCGCACGTCGGCCAAGGGCAGCGTGGCCAGCCACTTCAGCAGCGGGGCTAGCTCGCCGGGCGTCTCGAAGATTGCCTCCCGGTCGCTCGCCGATACGAGTGCGAGCTGGTCGCTGAGCGATTCGGGAATCGCCGGCAGCGGCCCAGCCAGCTCGGCGACGATCCGGTGCTGGCGCCGCAGTTGCGACATGAGCTGAGTGTGCACGAGCTGCCCCGACCGCAAGATCACGACGCGGTCGCAGACCTCCTCCACCTCCGACAGCACGTGCGACGAGAACATCACCGTCTTGCCCGCCGCCCGCGCCTCGGCCACCAGCGCCAGCACGGTCGCCCGCACCGTGGGATCGAGGTTGGCCGTCGGCTCGTCGAGGATGTAGATCGGTGTCTGCGCTGAGAGCGTCGCCGCCAGCGCGAGCTTCTGCTTCATGCCGGTGGACATGAAGCTCACCTTGCGGCTGATATCGAGCTCCAGCCGCTCCGCCAGCCGCAGCGACCGCGCCAGCTCGCCGCCGGGGCGAATCTCGGCAAAGAACCGCAGGGCGTCGCGGCCGCGCATGTGCGGAAACATCGCGGCCTCAGCCGGCAAATAGGCGACGTTCCGCCGGACGGCCACCGACTGCCGCACGCAATCGAAGCCCGCGACCTGGGCCACTCCCGCCGTGGGACGTAAGTAGCCCAGCAGCAGCCGCAGCAGCGTCGTCTTGCCCGCGCCGTTGGGCCCGAGCAGCCCGAAGACCTCGCCTGCTTCCACGGCGAGCGAGCACCGGCTCAAAGCGGCCAGCTCGCCATAAATCTTGGTCAGGTCTTTGGTTACGACGATCAATGCGAGTTCCTCGAACCGTCAATTGTCCGCACCAGGCGGCAAACCGGCAACGGGACGATCACCCATCATTTCCCATGCCGCCCGCAAGGCCGGCGCGACCGCTATCGTTGCCCTGGCCGCCATAGCGTCTTGCCGCGCACTGGGCGGCGGCGGAATTGCCCGCGGCAATCCGCGCCGTAGCGTAGGAAGGTGACGTTTCCCCGCGCGGAGGCTCGCAACGTGATGCCCAAGCCAAAAGGCGCTGTCCGGATCTTGCATCAAGTGCTCGTCGGAGCGCTGATCTGCCTCGTTTCGATCGACACCGCCGCGGCCTGCCGGCTGTTCGGAAAACGCCGCAATCGACGCAGCTGTTGTCCGCCGCCGCCGACTTGCGGCTGCGAAAGCCCCCCGCCCACTTGCGGCTGTGACGCCGTCAGCCCGAAAGCCGCTGTTGAGTCGGCAATCGATTCGCCGCCGGCCAGCAGCGTCGGTCCGATGCTGGAAGACGCTGCGCCGATGCCCGTGCCGATGCCCGACTCGCCGCTGGCCCCGATTCAAATCCCGCCTGCTCCGCCTGTTCCAGCCGATCCACCCATGCCGCCGAAGGCCGTCCAGCCCGCTCCGCCCAAGCCGGTAGAACGAGCCACGCCCAAGCCGGCAGAACCCGCGAAGGCTGCTGAGCCGATGCCGGCGCCTGCGACAGTAACTCCCGCGCCCGTCGCTCCAGCGCCGGCCACCAGGCGGCCCGCTCCAGTGACTCCGGCCGCGCCGGCTCCGGCGCCGCGGGCCGCGCCGCGGCCCGCGCTCGATTCGGACGATCCCTTTGCCCCGGCGAAGCCCGCCACGCCTGCCGCACCGGCTCCCGCGACGCCCGAGGACGACGATCCCTTCGCGCCGATCAAGGCCAGGCCCGCGGCCGTGGTGACCGATCCCGTCCGGCAGCAGCCTCGTTTGCCCGCGGCGCTCGTGCTCGATGATCAAGGGCGGCTGCCCGCCCGCCTGTGGACCGACGATTCGGGCTTCTTCCAGGTCCGCGGCCGGCTGATCCTGATCCTCGAGGGGAAGGTCCGCCTGCTCAAGGAAACCGGTCGCACGACGACGGTACCGCTGGCCCGGCTGAGCCCGGCGGACCGCGCGTACATCGAGCAGGTCATCGGCCACTACGGCTCCGATTTGTCTCGGCCGTCGCGGGTTGCCGTCCGGTAGCTCTCGCCCCGGTCGCTAGCATCAGCGGGCGTATTGGTTGATTCTGCGCCCGCGCTCGGTTAGCTTTTCCGGCGGGCAGACAAGAGCGGCAGGAGGTGAGGCAGCGGAACGTTCTGGTTGAGGCGCTTCCATGTTCGGGGCCAGCGGGCGAGGTCCATCGTATTTGCGGCGCAGCTCTTGCGCGGCGTTTACGCTCGTGGAGTTGCTGGTCGTCATTGCGATCATCGGAATGATCGTGGCCCTGCTGTTGCCCGCGGTGCAGTCGGCTCGCGAAGCGGCCCGGCGAACGCAGTGCCAGAATCACCTGCACCAAATCGTCGTCGGAATGCACCACTTCGAGGACGTTCACAAGCACCTCCCCGCGGCCTACACGACGACGGGAACGATTCCCGGTGTTTTGGGCGTGCCCGGCTGGGGCTGGGGAATGTGGGTGCTGCCGTTCACGGAACAGGCGAACCTCTATCAGGCCGCCCATCCCGACTCCGCGCGGTTCGGAGGCGGAGTCAACCCGGCTCAGCCCGACTCCGTCAGCCAGGCCAGGCTCGCCATCTACCGCTGTCCCTCGGACCCCGCCCGGGACAAAAATCCCGAGCGGCTACTGCACGCGACGTCGAACTACCGCGCCGTCGCGGGCCAGATGTCGCTCGCCGTTTTCATTGCCGATTTCGACTATGGCGGCGTGCTGTATCAAAACAGCCGGACCCGCCTGGCGGAAATCACCGACGGAACGTCGAGCACGCTGGCGATCGGCGAATGTATCCTCGACGAGCGAGCCGACAAACGGGCCGCCCTGTGGACCGGAATGGCCGGGACGCGGCCGCTGCCGCCCGACTCGGCCCTGGCGGTCTGGGTGAGCGACGTGATGTGGTCCGTGGACGACGCGGACTCCCGCATCAACGGCTCCGCTCCCCAGGCCTTCTCCAGCCGACATCCGGGCGGCGCCTTCTTCGCATACTGCGACGGCTCGGTGCGGTTCTTCTCGGACACCGCGGACATGTCGCTGGCGAAGTGGGCGGCCGGGCGGGACGACGGCAACGTGACC
>DASRJB010000618.1:0-4988 GCA_035649715.1 Pirellulaceae bacterium | reverse complement strand
AAGGCGATGATCCTGCTGGGCATCAACTGTGGCTTCGGCAATTCGGACTGCGGCACACTGCCGCTCGCGGCGCTCGACCTGACGGGCGGATGGGTGAATTACCATCGGCCGAAGACGGGCATCGATCACCGATGCCCCCTGTGGCCCGAGACCGTCAAGGCGATAAAGGCGGCGCTGGCCAAGCGGCCCACACCCAAGAGCGACGACGCCGAGGCCACGGTGTTTGTGACGAAGTACGGCGCAAGTTGGGCAGGGTCCGCGGTCCACAATCCAGTGTCCCGCGAATTCGGCAAGCTGGCCAAAGAGCAAGACGTGGCCAGGACGTTCTACGACCTGCGGCATACGTTCCGCACTGTGGCCGACGAGTGCCGCGACCAGCCGGCCGTCAACAGCATCATGGGCCACGCCGACGCCAGCATGGCCGCGACCTATCGCGAGCGGATCGCGGACGATCGGCTAAGGGCTGCGTCCGATCACGTCCGCCGCTGGCTTTATCCCGAAGTCGTTGCGAAAGAGAAGGCTGAGCGCGAAGCCGCGGAAGCAGATGCTGAGCCGCGCAAAGCAGCGTCGCGACAAGCCAAGTCGGGCGCGCGTGGCAAAGCACAGCCAACAGCCGAGTCGACCACCGGTGGATTCGCCCTGCGAATCGTCGGCTAGCGCCCGGGCGGCTTTCCAACCAGTATGGGATTCAGGAAACCTTGCTCAGCCCACGGCAAACTGGTTGTGGGCAAATGGCTTACGTCAATCGACTATCAGTCGTTGACACCTCAGAGCAGGTGTCTGCCCAAGAATTGCGCACGAAAAAGGCGGGATTGACGCCTTCGCCGCACCCGCCATTTTCCGTAAGAGGCTCCCGGCCGTTGCGTCGCCGCACTCGTTAGTCAGCCGGCCGCTGGCGGCTCTTTAGCCTTGGGGCTCGCCGCGCTCATCGCGCGGCGGCATGTCGTACCGCCGGCGGATTTCGGCCTCCAGCGCGGCTTTCGCGGCGCGGAGCGATTCGAGGATGCGATGGACGGTGGCCGCGGCCGGATCGTCCCGGCGGCCGGCGGCCTTGTGGGCGATCTCCAGCGCGTCGAGCAGCTCGCTGCCGCCGGGCAGCTCGGCCCGGATGGCGGCGTTGATCGACAGCGCCGAGTTCTTGCCGTACTTGTCGCACAGCTCTTTGGTGGCCATGGCGGCATCGTCGCCTTTCTCCGCGCGCTCTTCAAGCGGAATCGCGCAGGACCTGGGAAGCGTATTCCGCCGGCGACAGGCCGGCGGCGATTGCAGCTCGATCTCGCGGGCGCTGGGCCAAGCCAGGTCTGGCTGGTCGAGCTGAGCCAGCAATCGGTATAGCTCGCCGCGGAAGCGATGGAAGTCGTCCAGGTCGATGTCTTCGCCCTCTTCGGCCAGCTCCAGCTCCTCGACATCGAGCGCCACTTCCCACTGGTCGTCGCCCTCGCAGGCCAGGAGCGACAAGCCAGGCGGCCAATAGTCCGTTGCGTCCGACGCCCTGCAGCAGCTCGCGAATCGTCATTGGCCCCCGCCTTTCGCCTTGGCGATGGCATCAGCGAGGGCGGCCCTCGTTTCGGGCAGATAGTCGGCTGCGAGATTCCGCTCCAGAGACTCCAGAACCGCCTCGCACGCGGCCAGCAAGTCATCGTGTCCCGGCGCGAGAGTATTGCGGAGGACGTTGCGCTCCGCCGGATCGAGCTGCGACAGGTAATAAACGGGCCTGCTCGTCGCAGCCGGATCAACGTTATCCCAATCGTGCGGGAATTCGGCAGTAGGATCGTTGTCGTAATCAATCAGCGTAACGGCCACCGGGCCAGCCGTCTGGTATTCGGCGACGCCGCCGCGGACTTCAATCAGAACGTGAGATTGCATGGTGCTGCACTCGCCGCAGCGAGCCTCCAACGAATGGGGAAACGAAATCCAAACAGACCCGCAACAGCGCGGGCGGACCGGCCGCGTCGGTGATTGCCGCGGCCGGCTGCGCCCGAGCTATTAGCCTGCGACCTGCAGGGCGAGGGTCAATGCGCGGTCATTCATTCGCCGGCCTTCGCCATACCAATTGGCGCGGAGACGGGAATCGGCGCTGTGGCCATAGGCATGCGTGACGTAGTGCGTCACGCCGTTGTAGGCGCTCCATACCGTCTTGCCGTCGTTCCCCACGCCGCGGCGGGCCAGCTCCACAACATCAGCCAGCGAGTTGCGGGCGCGGCCGCTATAGGCCGCCTCGTCCTCGGGCAGCTCTAGGACTAGCTTGACGTAGCGCCGCAAATCGGCGGGAGAAATCGAGCAGGCCAACAGCTTGCGATATTGGCCGCGGTCGCCTCAAACGTCTCGTCGGCCAGATTGATCGTCTCGCGGATCGCGGCCAGCGTCTCCGCCTGGCTGCGCGTGTGGCGGACCTTAAATAGCTTGCTGGCCTGATGCGACAGGCCGGTGCTAAGCGTATTCCAGCAGACGACGCGGATCGGGCAGTAGCCGACGCTAGTTGCTGCGCTGCCGTCATGGCTGCTGGAAAGCAGCAGGTACTTGGCGATTTTATCGCTGGCCGAAACGACCGCGTCTGGCCGCTGGATTTTGGCCAGCACCCAAACGAGCTGATCGTCCCGCAGCGCGCCGCACGTCTCAAATGCGACTTCGCGCGTGTCCAGGAACGGCGCAAACCAGCGGAAATGGTCCGCATTCTGCAGCGGCTGGTAGCGGTCGCCGACGACTCCCAGCACCTTGGTGGAATCGGTGCGAATGACTGCCTGGTGCCCGGTTATCTGCTGGCCTCCCTCCAGAAAGATGGGCCGCGTCTCGACTTGCCAGTCCAGGCCGGCCAGCCGAACGGAATCGTCGATGCTGAGCCGTGCGGGGGAATCGGCCGGCAGCGTCGTGCCCAAGCCGTGCCAGGCCCGTTGACCAAAGAACAAACCGGTGGAGAAAAGATGCGCCATGGTACTGCGCTCGCCTTAGCGAGCCTCCAAGAAGGGTGAAACGAACGGCAAACAGACCCGCAACAGCGCGGGCGGACCAGCCGCGTCGGTGATTGCCGCGGCCGGCTGCGCCCGAGCTGTCACGACGCGGCGAGCATCTCGCCATTTTCGATTCGGGTGAGCATTTCACGCAGGTTGTTGCGGCAGTCTTTGGCCAGCGCGATGTAGCGATCCAGCGGCTGCCCGTCCAGCCCTTCGACCTGCGCTATCATGCGGGCGCGCTCGGCAAAGGCTTTCGCCAAGTCGCGGCGGGCCAGCGGCAATTCGTTGCAGCGCGACAGCAGCGGGTGCGAGTCCAGCTTTGCGTCAAACAGCCCTTCTTTAGCTTCCGAAGTCGTGGTGAAGATGACGGTAAACCAGGGCGGCATTTGCTCGCAGATTCCCAGCAGCCGGGTGATCGCCGCATTCGACAGCTTGTGCGCTTCGTTGATAATCCAGCAGCAGCCGCGGCCGAATGGGCGGCGCTGTTTGTCGCGGCCCATTTCGGCCAGCGTCTCGGCATTGACCTGCGCGCCGTCGTCGATCGACGTGACGCAAAAATCGTCCGCGACTTCCGCGGCGATGAGGAGGGCAATCGTCGTCTTGCCCGTGCCGGTCGCGCCCGACAGGAAGTACGCGCGGCCCGCCAGGCCTCCGCGCTGCCGCAGCCGGTCCAGCACCGCAAGGGCTTTCTGCTGCCCAACGACTTCCGACCACTGGCGCGGACGATGCTGCTCGAAAAGCTGAATGGTTTGCATGGCTTCACTCGCCTGGGCGAGTCCTCAGAGTGTTGCTGGCCCGCCTAGGCGGGCCAAAGTGTGGCGGGCCACGATTGGCCCTCTACAAGCATAAGAGTAAGAAGTTCATACCATAGTGAACAAGTGTTTTAATTAAGTGCCGCCGCGGCAAGCGGATAGATGCGAACGGATTTTGTCGTCGCTCGCCGCAAGTTCAAAAAACTGCGACGCCTGCTTGTTGCGTCATAGTTTGAACGCCGTTTCGCCGCCGTTTGCAGACCGTTTGCGCGGCAACGCTGCTAGTCGAGAGATGACCGCGGGGGACCCCAGCAAAGCAGAATTGTAACCGGGACCCCCTACCCGATTCGCGCTGGGACTCCCGCGGTTAACCCAGATCCACCACAAACGCACTCTACTAGGATTGGAGCCGATTCTGCTGGACTCCCGATTACCTGCCGCGGATACTGGCCCCCGATGTTCGCACCCGTCCGCTATCTAGCCGCCGTCGCCGCCCTCCTACTGTGGGCTCAGGCCGCGGACTCTCGGCCGATCCTCTCCGGCAAGGTCGTGGGCGTCACAGACGGCGACACGCTCACGCTCCTGACCGCGGACAAGCGGCAGGTCAAGATTAGGCCTGACGGAATCGACGCTCCGGAGAGCGGTCAGCCGTTTGGGACAAAGGCCAAGCAAGCGCTCTCAGCCAAGGTGTTCGGGAAGGCAGTCACGGTTGAGGACCGTGGACCGGACAAGTACGGCCGGACGATAGGGCGCGTGAAGAACCTTGGTATCAGCGTCAACCAGGCGATGGTGATGGACGGGTGGGCCTGGCACTTCACGAAGTACAGCGATGACGAGACGCTCGCCACCGCAGAGAAAGCAGCTCGTGGGGCCAAGCGCGGACTTTGGGCTGATCCGTCGCCGATCCCCCGTTGGGATTGGCGGGACGGTGAGCGGGGCGGAGTGGCAACTCTGCCGATCACTGGCGCTGCGGACCCGGCCGCCGCGACGCTAACGGTGTACTTGACGAAGACAGGCGAGAAGTATCACGCCGCCGGCTGCCGGCATCTCAGCAAAAGCCGCATCCCAATCTCGCTCGCGGAGGCGAAGCGCCGCTATACGCCCTGCTCCGTCTGTTCGTCGCCGCGGTAGCCGGTTGGGTAGGCTGGCGCCTCGTCAGGCGGGACGCCCCTCCGGTCGCGGCGTCTCCGCTGTTGATCCGCGACTTGATGCTCGCGACGTTAATCGCGGGAATCTCGTTGGCCGCAGCCCGCTGCGTCGACGGCGGTCGTTCGCTCGGGAAAGA